>JBIPOQ010000314.1:0-4837 GCA_044379055.1 Myxococcota bacterium | reverse complement strand
GGGAGTGGGGGTGCGCGTGGGAATGGGCGTGGTCGGGCTCGTGCGGATGGTCGTGGGCGTGCGAAGGGGACGGGTTGCGGGGCGCTGCGCCCGCTCGGCGCTGCGCGGCGGCGGGCGCAGGCCTGGCGCGAGCGGGCCGCGCGGCGCGCGAGGCGCTTCGGCTTCCCGGGCTTCGCTTCGCCGCGGGGACGACGACGTCGACATGGCGCGCCGCGAGCCCCCCGCGCCGCACCTTGTGGACGACCAGCTTGAAGTCGAGTCCGAGCGGCGCGAGCCCCTCGAGGAGTCGGGCGCGCGACAGCCCGATGTCGAGCATCGCGCCCATGAACATGTTCCCGGCGGCGCCCGAGAAAGCGTCGAGATGGAGCAGGCGGCGACTCATCGCCTCCTCACAGCCGATTGATCAGGGTCGCGACGTGGGCTGCCCCGAAGCCGTTGTCGATGTTCACCACCGTCACGTTCGAGGCACAGCTCGTGAGCATCCCGAGCAGCGCCGTGACACCGCCGAGTGCCGCTCCGTATCCGACGCTGGTCGGCACCGCGATCACCGGCTTGTCGACGAGCCCGCCGACGACCGAGGGCAGCGCGCCCTCCATCCCCGCGACCACGATCAGCACGCGCGCCGAGCGGATCCGATCGAGGGACGCGAAGAGGCGATGGATCCCCGCGACCCCCACGTCTTCGAGGAGCTCGACCGCGTTCCCGAACCGCCGCGCGACCTCGCAGGCCTCGGTCGCCACGGGCCGATCGGCGCTGCCGGCCGAGACGACGAGCAAGGTCCCCTTGCCCCTGATGGGCACCTCGTCCGGACCGAGCCAGAGCGTGCGCGCGGCGGCGTGGTGTTCGATTTCGGGAAGCGCCACGCGGATCGCCGGGACCTGGGCCGGATCGACGCGGGTGACCAGCACCGGTTGTCCCGCCTGTCGGAGCGCGCGCGCTGCCCCGACGATCTGCTCGGCGGTCTTGCCCTTGCCGAAGACGACCTCGGGAATCCCCTGACGCAGCGCGCGGTGGGTGTCGATGCGACCGTGGTCGGTGTCGAGATACGGGAGGATGGCGACGCGCCGGACCGCCTCGTCGAGGTCGACGCGGCCGGACTGAACGGCTTCGAACAGGCTTCGCAGGGTCTCGGCGTCCAACGCTTTGGCTTCTCCGTCGAGTGGATGGCGACCCCCGACGGTCGCGAGGCCAGATCCTACCAGACGGACGCGGGCGGGCGCGCTATCGCGGCGCCTCGCCGCCGAGATCCGACGTCGGAACGATCACGAGCCGGCCCACGGCGGTGCCGTCGGCCGTCCGGAGCGACGACTCGAAGTACGCTGCCTCCTCCCCCACGACCCGAGCGACCCAATCGGCGAACTCGCGTTCCGCGTGATCGGCGGCGAGGGCCGGGATCGACGGCAGGAGGCGGGATCGAAGCGCATCGGCGATGCCCGAGGCCACGTGCGACGCCAGGATGTTGCCCACCTCCATCAAGGCCGACTCGACGATCGCCGGATCGAGCGCGCCGGACTCGATGCCCACGATGCTCCGCACGAGCGCCTCGCTCGCCCCGGCCGGAAACAGGATGCCGACCAGCGCCTCGACGCAGCCCTCGAACTCGAAGAAGACCCCGGTCGCGCCCGCATCGCCCCGCATGCGCTCGCCGCGCGCCGGCAAATCGTGCCCCCGCTCGACGACGACGGGGACCTCGGCGGTGATCGACGCGTTCGCGAGCTGCGAGAAGGCGGCGGCCGCGCGCACGGCCCCGGCATGGGTCAGCGCGGCGAGTCGTTCGATCTCGTGTTTGTGGGCGGCTTCCATCGACTAGACCAGCTGATTCAGATCGAGGAGGAAGACGGGGCTGCCATCCTGGAGCACCGTGAGACCCGAAAGGATCCGGACGCAGGCCAGCAGCTCGGGCACCGGCTTCACGTAGAACTCCTGCTGCCCCTCGAAACGATCCACCGCGAGCGCGACCTGCTCGCCCCGGACCTCCGAGATGACCAGCGGCACCGAACCGTTCCCGGTCGAGCCGCCGGCCTTCGCGCTCTCGATGCGCAGACGTTTCGCGAGAGAGAGGACCGGCACCGGCGTCCCGTCGATCAACGCGAACGTGTCGCCGGCGGCGTGCTCGATCGCGTCGGCGGGCACCTCGAGGATGCGCTCGACCTTCGAGATCGGGATCGCCACCCGTTCGTCGGCGATGCCGACCAGCAGGACGCGCTGCACCGCCGCCGTGATCGGGACGCGGAGCGTCGTCGTCGTCCCCTGCCCGCGCTCGGTCCGGAGCAGGACCTCGCCCCCGAGCCCCTCGATCGTCGCCTTGACGGCATCCATGCCGACGCCGCGGCCGGAGACCTCCGAGACGCTGCTCGCCGTCGAGAGACCCGGGTGGAAGATGAAGCGGACGACCTCCTCGGGCGGGAGGTCCGAGGCGAGGTCTTCGTGGATCAGGCCGGCGGCGACCGCCCGGCGGCAGACGGAGGCGAGATCGATGCCGCGACCGTCGTCGGCGACGTCGATCCAGATCGAATCGCGCTGGCGGCGCGCCTCGATCCGCAGACGTCCCGCCTCCGGCTTGCCCGCCGCGATCCGGTCGGCCGGCTTCTCGAGCCCGTGATCCACCGCGTTGCGCACGAGATGGAGCAGCGGCTCCGACAACCGATCGAGGATCGCGCGGTCGAGCTCGAGCTCGGCACCCAGGATCTCGACCTCGACGCGTTTGCCGAGCTTCTCGGCGACGGCGCGCGCGGTGCGCGGCAGGTTCTCGGTGACGCGTTCGAGGGGCGCCGTCCGGAGCTCGAGAACGCGGCGCTGGAGCTCGGCCACGCGCCGATCGACGCGATCGAAGCCGTCGGCGACCTCCGGCTCCTGGGCATAACGCGCGACGCCGGCGCGCAGCTGACTCGACGAGAGGATGACCTCGCCGACCGCGGTGAGGAAGCGATCGAGGGTCTCCGTGCGCACGCGTACGGTCGGGCTGCGCAGTGCGGAGGGCGTCGGGACGAGGGGGGCCGTCTCCGGCACGGTCGCATCCCGTGCCGGCTGGACGCCCGCGGCGGGCGCCGCGGGCTCTAGATCCGGGCTTTTTTTGGGTGTGCCGCCGGGAGGTCCGTGGGCGGGCACGGCGAGGTCGCTTCGGCCGCAGGCTCGTCGGCGAGCCGGGCGAGCAGCGCTTCGTCGGCAGGCAGCAGATCCCGTTCGTCGGCGACGACGGCGACCATGGCCTCGAGCGCTTCGAGCGCCTGGAAGAGCACCGCGAGCTCCGACTGGCCGCGTACGCGGCCGGCCCGGCGAACCCCCTCCATGCGGTCTTCCATCTTGTGCGCGAGATCCGCGATCGGCTCGTAGCCGAGCGAGGCCGCCATCGACTTGATCGAGTGCGCCATGCGGAAGAGCGTGTCGATGGCGTCCGCGCCCGCGAGCTCCTTCTCGAGCGCGAGCAGAGCGTGGCTCATCTCGCCGAGATGATCCGACGCCTCTTCGAGGAAGATCCGCCGATACTTGGCCATGTCGAGGGACACGAGCTAGTCCGCCTTCTCGATCACCTTCTTGAGGGTCGCGATCACGCTGTCCGGCTTGAAGGGCTTCACGATGAAGTCGCGCGCCCCGGCCTGGAGCGCCTCCATCACGAGCGACTCCTGACCGAGCGCGCTGCACATCACGATGCAGGCCGACGGATGCTCGGCGAGGATCCGCTTGACCGCGTCGATCCCCGACCGCTTCGGCATCACGATGTCCATCGTCACGAGATCCGGCGCCAGCTCCTTGAACAGGTCCACCGCCTCGACGCCGTTGGTCGCCTCGCCCACGACTTCGTGGCCTTCCGGCTCGATGATCTCGCGGATCATCTGCCGCATGAAGGACGCATCGTCTGCAATCAGTACTCGTGCCATGTCTTTCCCTCCGATTCCGTCACGATCTAGCTCGTGGCGCTCTCGATCACTTCGGCCCCGCGCGCCACCAGCGCCATCGGATCCAGGATGTGGACGATCCGGCCGTCCACCGGACGTCGCTCGACCACGAGCCCCTCGCCCTTGCGAGCGTCGTATCCCTGCCCTGGCACCAGACCGATCACGCGGTCGACCGGCATGCCGAGCCGCGCGAGGCTGCCCGGCTTGTCCGAGACCACGAGGATCTGCTCCTGGGCGTATCCGACCGTCGTCGCCGCACCGAACGGAGTCGCTCCGGCCTCGTCGCTCTGCCTGCCGAGCAGGAGCTCGGTCGCCACGAGCGGAAGCGCCTCGCCGTGCCAGTTCATCACGCCGCCGATCGGCAGCGCGAGCGAAGGCACGCTCGTCACCCGATCCTTTTCGGCGACCTCGACCACCCACGCGATCGGCAGCGCATAACGGACGTCCTCGAACAGGAACATCAGGAGGCGATCGCCACCGTCGCCGTAGCCCGCGCCCGACGTCACGGCCGCTCTCCGCCGGCAAAGCTCCGGCCGTCCGAAGCGCCCTCGGCCCCCGCCCCCACGCCGCCGGTCCGGAAGAAGTTGAGCGAGGCGTCGAGCTCGCGGGCGAGCTGGGTCACGGTCTCGGCCGACGAGAGGATCTGCGCGAGCGTCTCGACCTGGCGCCGCATCGTGTCGTCGAGACCGGCGACGCTCTTGCCGTTGCCGCCGGCGACCTTCGCAATCTCCTCGATCGCCTCGACCATGCTCTGGGCGTTCCAGGAATGACTGTCGGCGCCGTGGAAGATCTCCTCGGAACGCGTCGCGGCCTCGGAGACGGCCATGCTGATCTGGGCCAGGGCGCCGGCGATCAGGTTGATGTCCTCGCGGCCCTCGCCGATGACCTGGCTCGACTGGCGCATCTCGTCGGCGACCATCGCGGTGTCGGCCTGGATCTCG
>JBIPOQ010000313.1:0-4838 GCA_044379055.1 Myxococcota bacterium | reverse complement strand
GTGGTCGTGACGGGGGCCGGACGGGCGTTCTGCGCGGGCATGGACCTCAAGGAGATCGGCGGAGGCGGCGAAGGCGTCACGGGCTTCGATCTCTCGGTCCAGGGCCAGGACGAGATGCGCGCCGGCATCGAGGGCTTCGCCGGCCCCGTGATCGCCGCGGTCAACGGCGCGGCGGCGACGGCCGGCTTCGAGCTCGCGCTCGCCTGCGACGTGATCTTCGCCGCGCGCGGCGCGAAATTCCTCGATACGCACGCGCGCGTCGGCATCGTACCCGGCTGGGGCCTCTCGCAGCGCCTGCCGCGACTGATCGGCCTCAACCGCGCCAAGGAGGTCTCGCTCTCGGGCAACGCGCTCCCGGCCGAGCGCGCCTACGACTGGGGCCTCGTCAACCGCGTCTGCGAGCCCGAGCGATTGCTCGAGGAGGCGAAAGCGCTGGCGCGCGACATGGCGAGCTGTGTCCCCGGCGTCATGGAGCAGGTCAAGCAGATGATCGACACCGGCTATTCGATGCACCTCGACGAGGCGATGGCCTGGGAGCTCCGCGTCGGCACCGAGTCGGCAAAGCAGATCGACAGCAGCGAGATCGGACGACGACGCGCCGCCGTCATGGAACGCGGCCGGAACCAGTAGCCCCGCCCCGAAAGGAACGACCGATGGCCCTCGATCTCACGAGCGTCGCCCACGTCAACGTCAACTGCTCGAACCTCGAACGCTCGCTGCATTTCTATCGCGACCTCGTCGGGCTCACGCCCGTGACCCATACCCGCCCGATGCCGCAGGAAGGTTCCGGCTTCGGCCTGCCCGGTCGCGTCGTCTGGGATGCCTGGATGCTGCAGGACGGGAGCGGCCCGCTCTCGCCGGCGATCGATCTGCTCGAATGGCAGTCGCCGAAGCCGATCGGAAGGCCGCATCCCGAGGCGAACCACCTCGGCTTCATGCGCCTCTGTCTCGGACACGGCGACCTCGACGCGCTCCACGCGCGCCTCACCGCGGCGGGCGTGCCGACGCGGAGCGCGCCGGTCACGGTCCCCGTCCTCGCGGGCCAGAGCGTGCGCTTCTTCTGCTGCTCGGATCCCGACGGGACCTGCGTCGAGTTCATCGAGATCCCGGGTGTCACGGCCGGCGGCAGCCCCGTCCGGCTGTCGCACATCAACATCAACTGCGCGGATCTCGACCGCAGCTCCGACTGGTACCAGCGCGTCCTCGGCGTCGCGCCGATCGCAGGGCGTGCCGAGCCGCCGCCGGCCGACGGCGCGGGCTTCGGCTTCGCCGGCCCCTGTCGTTACCGCGCCGATTTCCTCGGCATCGGCGGCCAGCCCCACGCCTTCCTGCTCGATCTGCTCGAGTGGCAGGACCCGAAGCCCGTCGGCCGCCCGCTCGCCGAAGCGAACCACCTCGGGCTGTTCCGCATGGCGTTCATGGTCGCGGACGCGAAGGCGAGCTGCGCCGAGCTCGACCGCCTCGGCGTCGAGAATTCGGGTCCCTGCCATCTCGAAATGGGCCCGGACGTCCCGATCGAAGGCGGCCTGAAAGCCGTCTTCTTCCGGGATCCCGACGGCACCTGCCTCGAGCTGATCGAGACCCCGCGCCTGCGGACGAGCTAGGCGAGCGCGAGCGCCCGACTAGACGAGCTGCTCGAAGCCGTAGAGCTTGGCCGCGTTCTGGTGCAGCACCTTCGCGACCTTCTTCTCGTCCATCTTCCCCATCACGCGGTTCACGTAATCGCGCGGATGGGTCGAGAAGCCGCCCGTCGGGCCCGGGTACATGCAGGTCGGATGCGGGAAGTCGGTCTCCCACATCAGGTTGTCGCCGATCACGTCCATCGCGCCGGGCAGCGCCTTGTCCTCGAACCAGAAGCAGGCGTAGATCTGGCGCTTGAAGTACTCGCTCGGCAGCAGCTTGTACTCGGGATGCTCCTTCCAGACCTGGCCGTTCTGCCACTGCCAGTCGCAGCCCTCGATGAAGGACGGGATCCAGCCGACGGCGCTCTCGACGGAGACGAAGTTCAGCTTCGGAAAGCGGTGGCAGACGCCGCCGAAGATCAGGTCGCCGATGCAGTTCATGTTCATCATGAACACGCCGGACGAGACCCGAGCGAACGAGGCCTTCGGACCCATGCTGGCGGGATCCTTCACGATGTCCGAGAGGTCGCCGGCGCCGATGTGGAAGCTGAGCGAGAGGCCGGTTTCGGAGACGGCGGCCCAGAAGGGATCCCAGTGTCGGTCGCCGACGCGGGGATGACCGAAGGCCTGGGGCTCCGAGCAGGCGAGGATCGACTTGTGGCCGGTCTTCGCGACGCGCTGCACTTCCTTGACACACTCGTTCACGTCCCAGAACGGCATCGCGGCGACCGGGGCGAGGCGATTGGGATCCGCGCTGCACCAGTCGACGAGGAAGTCGTTGTAAGCGCGCACGCACTCGAGCATGAGCTGCGGATCCTTCAGCTTGAGGAAGCCGCCCGAGCCGAAGCCGCCGACGTTCGGATAGAGGATCGCGCCGTAGATGCCCTCTTCGTCCATGTAATCGAGGCGGGCCTGCGCGTCCCAGGAGCTCTTCGGGATGTCGTGGAAGCCGCTGCGGAACTCGGGATAGGAGCCCTCGAATCCGGCCGCGGTCGTGAAGCCCGGACCGCCGATCATCTGGTCGCCGATCAACCAGACGTCCCGCCCGTCGATCTGCTTCACGTGGGGAACCTGGTCGCCCCATTTCTTCGAGACGCGGTCGGTCCAGACGGTCGGCGGCTCGGTGATGTGGGTATCGACGTCGATCGGCTTCATCCGATCGAAGAGGCTGTCGGCGAGGCGAAGGGTCGGCGCGGCCATGGTGGGTTCTCCGATCGGTTTGGAACCTGGATTCTCGGGCCAAACGCTACCGTGCGGTCGCCGGGAGCGCACGCAGGATGGGCGAGCGTCTGCGCGCGTCTGCCCGAATGCCGCGCGCGATCTGCGTATACTGGCGGGCGCGCCGTCGGTGGCCTCCGACCACGCGCCAGCAGGAGGAAGAGCATGGCGAGCGAGCAGTACAAGAAGCTGATGAGTCTGATGCCGGGCGGGAACGTCGACCACATGGACCCGGTCGAGACCGTCCGAGCGAAGATGCACGCGATCCACCCGACGAGCGCGAGTCCGGGGACCTGGGTCGAGGCCGTCGACCTCGACGGCATCGAGGCGTCCTGGATTGCGACCCCCGAGAACCGCGACAGCGATCGGGTCGTGGTCCATGTCCACGGCGGCGCCTTCGTCTCGACGATCGTCCAGCACTACCTCGACTACGGGGAGCAGCTGTCGCGCCATCTCTCGGCCCGCGTTCTCTGCTTCCAGTACCGCTGGGCCCCGGATCATCCCTACCCCGCGGCGCTCGACGACACGCTGAAGGCCTGGCGAGCGCTGCAGGCCCGGGGCGTCCGCCCCGAGCGGACGGCCTTCCTCGGCGACTCCTGCGGTGGCGGCATCGCCCTGGCGGCGGCCTGTCGCCTGCGCGATCTCGGTGAGCCGATGCCCGCCTGCGTCGTCGGCCTGACGCCCTGGCTCGACGGGGAGCAGACCGGAGACGCGGCCCTCGAGCCCCGGGGCCGGGATCCCTTCGTGTCGCCGCTCTGGATCCGGGCCCGCTTCCGCGACTATGCCGGGACCCGGGGCGACCTGCGGGATCCGCTGATCTCGCCGCTCTACGCCAACCTCGCGGGCCTGCCGCCGATCTATCTCGCCGTCGGCCAGATCGACACCACGGCCGACGACTCGACCCGCCTGCTGCTGCGCGCCGGGCGGGACGGGGCCTCGGTCACGGTCGACCTCGTCAACGAGATGGTCCACGGCTACGTCGGCCTCTGCGGACAGTTCCCCGAGGCGACCGACGCGATGGTCCGGATGGGCGACTGGGTGAAGCGCCGCATTCCCTGAGGCTGACGACCGGGCTCCGGCCCGGCGAGCACGCGCCCGAAACCGAGAAGCCCGACCCCCGTGAGGGGATCGGGCTTCTCTTTTTTCGAAATCGCCTGGATCGCGCTGGAACCGACGATCCGCTTCCCAGATGGAACCGAGGGACTCCTCTTCCCGATCAGCCGCGGCGGCGCAGGACGGTGCCGGCGACGAGCGTACCGAGCCCGAACACCAGCGCAGCGCTGGGCTCCGGGATCGGATTCGGGCCGACGATGACCTGATCCTGTCGGCCGTGGAGCTCGACGATCAGCGCATCGCCCTCGCCCGAGATCTGAGTCCGCATGATGCGGTCATAGATGGTGCGGGCGCCCACGGACAGGCTGTTGCGGCTGATCATGTTGCCGCCGTAGATGCCCTGCCAGATCGCGGCCTGGACACCCGTGATGGCCTGCGCCCGGGTGATCCCGCTCGTGACGAGGCTGGCGACGTTGTTGCCGAACGTCTCCATCACGTGGCCCGCCCAGGCGAAGTTGCGGGCGCGCTCACCGATCGGTGCGACGGCCGTGTCGGCGTCGAGGACGCCGCGGGCCGTGTACTCGCCGACGGCGATCGGCGTGAAGACGTCCACACAGAACGACGGGACGCGACTCACCAGGTTTTCGACGCTGACGTCGAGCATGGCGGTGTAGACCCGCGTGCCGTTGGTGAGCGCGATGCGCTCGCCCAGCTCGTAGCTATGGACAGTGAAGCCGGTGGCCTGGGAGGAGCTGGCTCCCAACAGGACCGCGGCCAGGACGAAGAACGCAGAGAGAAGACGAGAGGCTCGGTTTTCCATGGTCGCCTAGTGATGCACGTTACATGCCAGAATTGGGGTGTTTTTCGGATGAATCGCTGATTCTTAAACCAGATCAGGGATTTAGACGCTCTTCTGCCGATCGGTTGCGGGTTTTCCGGCGCGGG
>JBIPOQ010000312.1:0-4839 GCA_044379055.1 Myxococcota bacterium | reverse complement strand
CTCGAGCGGTCAACCGTTCTGGATCGTCATGCCCCCATCGACCGGCAGCACGACTCCATTGAGATAGGAGGCCGCGGGCAGGACGAGGGAGAGGGTCGCATGGGCGACCTCTTCGGGCGTGCCGTAGCGACGGAGCGGGACCCGGCGGCGCGCGAACTTCTCGCGTGCAGCCTCGGGGATCGCCTGGGTCATGCCGGTCACGATCGGCCCGGGACAGATGCAGTTGACGGTGACCCCCCGGCGCCCGAGCTCGACCGCCATCGAGCGCGTGAGGCCGACGACGCCGTGTTTGGCCACCGTATAGGGCCCCGTCCCGGCGGTCGCGCCGAGGGCTTCGGTCGAGGCGATGTTCACGATCCGGCCCTCGCCGTGGCGGGCGAGCTGCGGGAGGCAGGCCCGCGCCAGCCGGACCTGCGCGGTCAGCATCACGTCGAGGGCCCGCTGCCAGGTCTGCTCGTACGCGTCGTCGGGCTGATCGAGGGCGGCGCCGATCACGACGCCCGCATTGTTCACGAGGATGTCGATCGGTCCGAGCGCCCGGGAGACTGCCTCGACGACCTCGGGGATCCGTCCTGCGTCGGCGACGTCGAGGACGAAGCCCTCTGCCGTCCCGCCCGCGGCGCGGATTTCGGCGACGACCGCGTCGATGCGAGGACGGTCGAGATCGATCACGGCGACCCGCGCCCCTTCGTCGGCGAAGAGATGCGCCGTCGAGCGTCCCATGCCGCTTGCGGCGCCGGTCACGAGCGCGACGCGGCCGGCAATCGAGCGGGAGAGCTGGGAGAGGCGGGCCATCGCGAGCTCGATTCCTCCGGCGCCGATCCGCTGGCGATCCGGCGGCCGCGAGCCCCTGCCCCGACGATGAACGGGGCCACGGGCGATGATCGAGAGGACCGGGGGCCGCGATGAAGGCGACTGGTCGGGCCGGCGGGACTTGAACCCGCGACCTCTTGACCCCCAGTCAAGCGCGCTACCAGACTGCGCTACGGCCCGACGAGGCGCGAACGTTTAGCCCAGGGCGGGGGCCCCTGTCGACCGCTCGAGGCGATCAGAAGGAGTCGTCGATCGGGCGCCCGAGCCAGGCGTCGCTCCGGGCCGACGTCGCGAGGGCGCGGGCGAGCGAAGCCCGGTCGGGCTCCACCAGGGCCAGGACCACCCGATGGATCCGGCGCGGAATGCCGCCCGAGAGGGCCCGGATGCGCGACACCGTGCGCGGGTCGAGCCCGTCGAGGATCTCCGCCCCGAGTCCGGCCCGCGCGAGGCGGGTGCGCAGGTAGACCTCCGTCTCGGGCTCGTCGAGGGCGTCCCGATAGGGAAGCTCGAGGGGCCGGAGCGGATCGAGAGCGGCCAGCATGCGGGTCGCGCGCGAGTCGTCGCCGAGCGCGAGGACGAGGCGGACGGGCGAGCGATCGCGCGCGAGGCCCTGGACCAGGGCGCGCAGCGTCGCCGACGGCATCGAATCGGCGTCGTCGATCAGGAGATGGAGCGGGCGTTCCGGGCCGGCGCCGAGCCCGGCGAGGGCGCGGAGGGCGTCTTCGTCCGGATCGGCGGTCGCGACCCGCAGATGCCGCCGCTCGCCGACCAGGCCGTGGATCCAGCGGGCGAGATCGGGAAGCGTGAGGGCGGCGTAGGGCAGATAGAGGGCACGGTGCCGGACGCGGACCGACGCGCCCGGAGTCTCGGCGTTCCGACGGACCCGGTCGCCTTCCCGCAGTCGCGACTCGAGCACGCGCAGGAGGTGGGTCTTGCCGATCCCCGGCGGCGCGATGAGCGCGGCGACGGTCGAGCCGGCACCGTCCGAGCGACACCAGGCCGAGAGCGCTTCGAGCCTCGACTCGGTCGCGGGCCGCGGGACGTGGCCGTCGGGATCCACGGTCTCGCCGAACGCACGTCGAAGGGCGATCGCCGCTGCCTGCGAGGTCTGCACGCCGTCTCACAGCCCCTGTTGGAGGGCTCCCCGCAGCGCCAGAAGCTCGGCCTGCATGCCATCGAGGGCGATCCGGAATCCGAGCCAATCGGCTCCGACCGGGCCAGCACCCCCGTTCGATTCGTGCCGATCCGGCGATGCGACGTCCGCCAGGAGCCCCGGCGATCCGCTCGCGGAGATCGCGGCCTCGGCCGCCTCCGCTGCCGTGAAGAACGCCTCGCTCGACTCGGCGTCGGCGCTCCGGGCGAGCGCCTCTTCGAGCCCGAGCTCCTGGATGCGCTGCCTCGCGCCGGCGATCGTGAAGCGCTGCTCCCAGAGCAGCTTCTTCAACAGCCAGACGAACTCGATGTCGCGCTTGCGGTAGAGCCGCTGCTTCGAGCGCGACTTCGGCGGCGCCATCCAGCGGAACTCGGTCTCCCAGTAGCGGAGCACGTGGGCCTTGACGCCGGTCAGCTCGCTGACCTCGCCGATCCGGTAGTAGAGCTTCGAAGACTCGGCGAGCACACGACGCGCCTGCTCTTCGCTCGGCGGCGCGGCCTTGCGCGTCGATCGCGTCCGCTCGGCGCCGCTTCCGCTTCCCGTCGACGAACCCGAAGACGCACCTCGACCGTTCTGCAAAGCCCGCCTCCCCGATGGATGATTCCCCGGTCGGCAGGATGGCAGATGGGTCGTGCGCTCGCACCGGAAAAAGAGAACTAGTCCTCGTCGTCCTCGCGGGCCTGGGCCCGTTCCGCTTCGCGGTCGGCCTCGGTCACCTCGGTCTCGTTCAAGACGTTCTTCAGGACGAGGCTCGGCTTGAACGTGAGGACCCGCCGCGCGTCGAGCAGGATCTCCTGCCCGGTTTGCGGGTTGCGCCCCTTGCGCGCGTTCTTCTCGCGCACCACGAAGTTGCCGAAGCCCGAGATCTTGACCTTCTCCCCCTCGGCGAGGGTGTCCTTGATGATCTCGAAGACCTTCTCGACGAGCTCGGCGGCCTCTTTCTTCGAGAAGCCCACCCGTTCGTAGATCTGTTCGACGATCTCGGCCTTGGTCATGGTCCGCTCTCCCGCGCGGCCGGCGCCCGAAGGCGCCGGCCCGATCGATCCCGGTCTCGGGGGGACGCCGTGGCGCTACGCTGCGCCGCCCTTGGCACGCTCGGCCAGCGCGGTGAATCCCTTGGGATCATCCAGCGCGAGCTGTGCGAGCACCTTGCGATCGATCTCGACGCCCGCCGTGCGGAGGCCGGACATCAGACGGCTGTAGGACAGGCCGTTCAGGCGGGCAGCGGCGTTGATGCGCGCGATCCAGAGACCGCGGAAATCCCGCTTGCGTTGCTTGCGATCACGATAGGCGTACTTGTCGGCCTTCTCGACCGCCTCGATCGCCACGCTGTAGAGCTTGCTGCGGCCTCCGTAGAAGCCCTTCGCTCGTTTGAGGGTCCGCTTGCGCCCCTTGGCGCCCGCGACGCCTCGCTTCACTCTCGGCATCTTCCCGTTCCTCTCTCTGTCGGCCTGCCTGGACCTGCGTCCGGACGGCCGTCGGGACCTGCGTCCCGTCGTTTGGCTCGGAGCCGGTGAACCGTTTCACCGCCCCGAAAGCTCTGCAGGCGTGCCGTGCCCGTTCGAGCTCTTTGGATCGCGCCCGCCTCTCAGAGGTAGGGCAGCGACCGCTTCACCCGCGAAGCATCCGCGTCCGACACCAGATCGCTCTGGCGCAACGGCCGCTTCCGCTTCGTGCGCTTCTTGGTCAGGATGTGCTGCTTCCCGGCCTTGTTGCGCTTCAGCTTCCCGGTGCCCGTGAGGCTGAATCGTTTCGCCGACCCGCGGTGGGTCTTCATCTTCGGCATGTCATCTCCATTTCGGTCGGCGCGAGACGTCCTTCGTCTCGCGCGCACACTCTCGTTCATCGCACTCTTCGAGCGAACCGTCGGCGGATCAGGCTTCCGCGCCCTCGCCCGCCGCTTCGCCTTCGTCCCCGTCGTCGTCGAGCGCGAGATCGTCGCTCTCGATCGCGTCGACCTCGGCCCGCTCCTCGTCCGTCGGCGTCGCCGCGAGCCCCGCCTGCCGGCGCGCCTCGGCGATCGCATCTCGATCCCCGATCACGATCATCGACATGAAGCGCCCCTCCATCCGGGGCGTGCTCTCCACCTTCGCGATGGTGCCGAGCTGCTTCACGACCTCGTCGAGCTGCTCACGTCCCCGGTAGGTGTGGACCATCTCCCGGCCGCGGAACATGACCGTGATCTTCACCTTGTCCCCGTTCATCAGGAACTTGCGGGCGTTGTTGAGCTTGAAGTTGAGGTCGTGCTGATCCGTCCCGGGCCGGAGCTTGACTTCCTTCAGCGTCGCGGCGTGGGACTTCTTGCTCGCACTCTTCTTCTTCTGCTCGTACTTGTACTTGCCGTAGTCCATGATCCGACACACGGGCGGACGCGACGTCGCGGCGACCTCGACGAGGTCGAGTCCGCTCTCGCGAGCGATCGCGAGCGCTTCCTCCGGCGGCATCACGCCGAGCTGCTCGCCGTCCGCGCCGATGACGCGCACCTCGCGAACTCGAATGCGTTCGTTGACGCGAACCGTGTCGCGCTCCGGAGCCACGGGTCGGAACTTGGGTCGTGCAGGGATGGATCGTCCTCCTTACGGATGAATCAGGCGAATGGAGTCGAGCGACGTTCGGTGTTCGCGACGCGCAGGGTTTCGACCAGCACGTCCGCCGAGATCGCCTCCAGGGCCTGCTTCGATTTGCGCAGCCTCGGGGCCACCGTGCCCCGCGACAGCTCGTCGTCTCCGATCACCAGCGTGAGCGGAATCTTCTGGGTCTCGGCGTCGCGGATGCGGTAGCCGAGGGTCTCGCTCCGGTCGTCGACTTCCGCGCGAAGCCCGGCGCCGACGAGCCGATCGCCGATCGAACGCGCGCCCGGCGCATGTCGGTCC
>JBIPOQ010000311.1:0-4852 GCA_044379055.1 Myxococcota bacterium | reverse complement strand
CCCAGGATCTCTTCGGGTCGACGACGACGGCGAACTTCTTCGTCGTCGGGATGGCGGTGCAGGCCGGTTGCCTGCCGATCGATCCCGCGAAGGTCGAGCAGGCGATCCGGTTGAACGGGGTCTCGGTCGACGCGAACCTCGCGGCCTTCGGCTGGGGGCGTGCGCAGATCGCGGATCGGGGCGAGCTCGAGCGCGCGCGGCGCGAGGCGACGCGGGGCGAGGCCGGGGCCGCGCTCGTCACGAGCCCGGTCCGAACGCCCTCGCGGGAGGCCGCGCGGCGGCTCGAGTCGCTGGTGGGGAAGGGTTCGCCGAACGCGGCGGAGCTCGAGCGGTATGCGGCGGAGCTCGAGGCCTGGGGCGGCCCGCTGCGCGTCGGCGGCGCCGGGCGCCGTGCGATCGGGACCTGGCTCGATCTGCTGGACCGCGTCGCGGGGGCGGAGCGGGCGATCGGCGAGACCGGCTCTGCCGATCGGGACGCGCTGCTCATGACCGTCGCGGCGGCCGCCTTCAAGCTGCTCGCCTACAAGGACGAGTACGAGGTCGCGCGCCTCATGACCGACGCGGACGGGATGGCCGCGGCGCGCGAGGTCGCCGGAGCCCGCGGACGGATCGCCTGGCGGCTGCATCCGCCGATCCTGCGCGCGATGGGGCTTCGGCAGAAGCTCTCGATCGGAGCCTGGGCGACCCCGCTGGTCCGGATGCTCGCGCGCCTGCGCTGCCTGCGCGGCACGCCCTTCGACGTCTTCGGCTGGGCCCTCGTCCGGCGCGAGGAGCGGCGTCTGCCCGGCGAATACGTCGCCGTGATCGACCGGATCCTGCCGCGTCTCACGCGCGGAAATCTCGCGACCGCGTTAGCGTTGGCCGCGCTGCCCGATCGCGTCCGCGGCTACGAGCACATCAAGCTCGCGCGGATCGCGGGGTACCGCGAAGCCCTGGCCCGGGCGGAATCGGATCTCGTCGGGATCCGGACGGAAGGATGAGAAGAGCCCCTTCGATGGTCGATGCAGCGCCGAAGAACAATCTGGCCCGGCCGTTCCGCCCGCTCCCCATCAAGGCCCTGAATGCCCTCGGTCGCGGGCTCGCGCGCTTCGGCAGCGTTCCGATCGACCTCTCGGTCAGCGGACTGCTCGCGTCGGCCGAGAAGCAGGCGAAGCTCCGGGACTTCGGCGCTCCGAGCTTCCGACCGGGCCTCGCCAAGCTCGTCCTCGCCCTCGAGGAGGAGGCGCGCCTCAACCTCTTCGGGCGCTATTTCGCGCGTCGCCAGATCCTCGAGCTCCTGAATCATCGCCTGCTCCTCGCCGACTATCGCCGGCGCAACCCCGCCGTCGCGCTCGAGCGGATCGCTCGCCCGCTCTTCATCGTGGGGCTGCCGCGAACGGGCACCACGCTCCTCTACGGCCTGCTCGCCGAGGATCCAGCCCACCGCGCGCCGCTCTCCTGGGAGATCGACGATCCCTGTCCCCCCGCCGAGACCGCGACGTACCACACCGACCCGCGCATCGAGACGACCCGCAAACGCTTCGAGCAGGTCAACCGCCTCGCGCCGGGCTTCCAGGCGATCCATCCCGTCGGCGCCCTGATGCCCCAGGAGTGCATCGTGACGACGGCCTCGGAGTTCATGAGCATCCGTTTTCAGATGTGCTTCGACGTCCCGTCCTACGACGATTGGCTGCTCCAGCAGGACATGACGGAGACCTATCGCCACCATCACCGCTTCCTCCAGCATCTGCAGGTCCACCACAAGGGCGAGCGCTGGATCCTGAAGTCCCCCGGCCATCTCGGCCCGATCGACGCCCTCTTCGACGTCTATCCCGACGCGATGCTGATCCAGACCCATCGCGATCCGCTCCGGGTCGTGCCCTCCGTCGCGAGCCTCGAGTACACGATGCGGCTCGTCTCCTCCGACGCGGTCGATCCGGCGCGCGTCGGACGGCAGATGATCCGGACCTGGTCGACGCTGCTCGAGCAGGGGATGGCGGCGCGGGCGCGACGTCCCGATCGCGAGCGCCAGATCCTCGACCTCTCGATGCGCGAGATCGTCGGCTCGCCCATGGCGAGCGTCGAGAAGATCTACCGCCATTTCGACCTCGAGCTCCGGCCGGAGGCCCGCGAACGGATGCAGGCCTATCTCGCCCGGCATCCCAAGGACGAGTTCGGCGCCCACCGCTACAGCCTCGAGGATTTCGCCCTCGATGCGGACGAGGTCGACGCGGCGTTCAAGGGCTATCGCGAGCGGTTCGGGATCGAGGCGGAGCCCTTCTCGAAGGGCTGACCCGGGCGTTCCGGGCCGGATCGCTGGCCGGAAGCTAGAGCGGCGGCGGCGCCGTCGGCCGGGTGCGCGGCAGCTTGTAGACGCGCCGCAGGATTGCGTCGAGGCCGCGCGCCGGCAGCATGCCGAGAAAGACCTTCTGGAGCAGCGTCGAGCGCGGCGTGTAATAGCGCGCCTTCGGCCGGCGATCGGTCGCGGCGCGCACGATCACCTTCGCGACGTCGTCCGGCGAGAGCGGATGCTCGAGGTTCTTGAGGGCGAGCTCGTCGAGATCGAACATCGTCTGGCGGTAGGGATTGTTCGGGTCTTCGCGCAGCGCCTGGCTCGCGTTGCGCGCGTTGTCGAAGACCGCCGTGTCGACGAAGCCGGGGATCACGAGGGAGAGCGTGATGCCGAAGCGGCCGAGCTCGAGGCGGAGCGCATCGGTCGCTGCATGCATGCCGATCTTCGTCGCGGCATAGGGGATCGCGAGGGGGGCGGGCACGAGGGCGGCGACGGAGCCGACGTTGACGATCCGGCCCCCGCCCTGGGCGCGCATCTGCGGGGTCACGGCGCCGATCAGCTGGAGCGCCGAGAGCAGGTTGACGTCGAAGATGTGTCGCAGGTCCTGGCGGGACACCTGCTCGATCGCGGCCCCGGGGCTGTAGCCCGCGTTGTTGACGAGCAGATCGACGTGGCCGAGCCAGGCGATCGCCTCGAGGGCAGCGCGCTGCGTCGCCTCGTCGTCGGCCAGGTCGGCGGCGATGGCGAGGGCCCGTCCGCCCTGCTCCTCGATCTCCTTGACCAGCAGATCGAGGCGATCCTTGCGCCGGGCGATCAGGGCGAGCGCATAGCCTTCGCGGGCGAGGGCGCGGGCGGCGGCTTCGCCGATGCCGGAGGAGGCGCCGGTGACGAGGGCGGTGCGAGTGGTCTTCGGGATCGGCGTTTCCTGCATGGGGCGAGAGGATCCGTCATTCCGGCGACGCCACAAGGCGCGGCGGCCCGGATCGTCAGACGGGGAGGCTCCGGGCGTTGGGCAAAGGCCGCCGCGGGCCCATCCGCTAGAGTCGCGAGGTCGGCCCGGAGCCTGATTTCTCGAGGATCGCAGCCCCCGCCCGCCCGGCCCGGGTCCGCTGGGGAAGCTCGGAGGCGCTCTCGATGGCGACCGCAATCGACTCCGCCCGCGATTCGCTGGCCCGGATCGTCGTCGCGACGGATTTCTCGCCGACGGCCTCGCAGGTGCTCGAGCGCGCGCTCGACCTCGCCCGCCGACACGAGAGCGAGATCGCCCTCGTCCACGTCGTCCAGCCCGATCTCCCGATCCTCGCGTCCCCCGAGATGATGGTCGTCCCGCCCGACTACGAGAGTCGGCTCCGCGAGGCGTCGCGCGAGGTCCTCGAACGCGAGGCGACACGGGTTCGCGCCGCCGGAATCGCGGTGTCGACCCATCTCGAGCACGGCGTCCCCGCGCAGCGGATCACGGAGCGGGCGAATGCGCTCGGCGCCGACCTGATCGCGATCGGGGCGCGGGGGCATACGCGATTCGACCATCTCCTGCTCGGCAGCGTCGTCGAGTCCGTCGTGCGCACCGCGCGCCAGCCCGTCCTGACGATCCATCCCGACGATCGCCGTCCGGTCGAGCCTGTCGGGACGTTGCTCTTCCCGACCGATCTCTCGGCCGACGCGGAGAGCGTGCTCTACGCCGCGCTCCATCTGCTCGCGCGCAGCCCCGAGAGCCGCATCCTGCTGGTCCACGCGTTCCATCTCGCCGCGAACGTCGTGCCTTTCACGGGCTTCGGCGACGCGGTGCCCCCGTATTTCGTCGAGAATGCGCGGGAGCTCGCCGAGGCCGCCGCGCGGCCGGTCGTCGAGCAGCTGCGCCGCCGCGGCCATCAGGTCGAGGCCGTCGTCGAGCGCGGCGATCCGGCCGAGGTCGTGCTCGCGCTCGCGGCGGAGCGATCCGTCGACGTGATCGCGATCGGGAGCCATGATCGCTCGCCGCTGCGTCGTTTCCTCCTCGGGAGCACGACGCTCCGCGTCGTCGAGCACGCGCCGTGCCCCGTCCTGACCGTCCACGCCCCGTCCGAACGACCCCATTGAATTTTGCGCGCGGGCCGTCCATCGTTGGCCGACGAACCAGAAGGGGGATCGGACATGGATCGACGCGAGTTCATCAAGAGTGTGGGTGTGGCGGGCAGCATGGTCGCGGGCATGACGGCCGCGAACGGTCTCGCCGCGGGCACGGCCAGCGCCGGCCTGTTCGGCCGCGGCAACGCGACCGCCTCGCGCAAGGCGATGCACGCGATCCTCGACGCGATTCGCGAAGTCGAGACGAAGATGCTCTCCCCCGAGCGCGGCTTCACCGATCCCGCCGAGCTCGCCGAGGCCGAGCGCGCGATCGCCCACATCCTGCATACCGGTCTCGAGTTCTGGCTCGAAGCCGACCTCGACCGCCCGGTCTTCAAGCCCTACGTCACGTCGACGCGCAAGCTCCTCGGCTGCAACCCCGACTCGCTCTACTACTTCGCGGCGATCCGTCCCGACAAGACCTATCGCATCACGGGCAGCGTCGGCGCCGCGACGTTCACGTCCTTCACCGTCGAG
>JBIPOQ010000310.1:0-4867 GCA_044379055.1 Myxococcota bacterium | reverse complement strand
GCCAGACGCGGGCTTCGTGATTCGCCCTCGCCTGGCTCTTCGATCGACTCACTCGGTCCCCCGGCGGGTGCCCGCGCGCTGCGCGGTCCCCGCTCTTCCCGCTCGCCGCGTCAGCTGCAGCCGCTCGTGCTGCCGCAATTCGGGCATTTGTAGCAGGCGCCGTTGCGAATCATGATCGAGCCACAGTCCATGCAGGACGGAGCATCGGCCTGGTTCACGAAGCTCGAGCCGAGCTTCGCCGCCGAGGCCTGGGTCGCCTCCGTCGTCGCGCTGCCCGATCCCCCGGCGACCGCCCCGGCCGCCTGGGCCGGCGTCGCGACGAGGCTCGGACGCGTTGCCGTCGGCAACGCGATCGGCGCGAGGCCGCTCGCATCGTCTGCGCCCGCGTCGCTCGACTCCTCGATCGCGAGGTAGCGATCGCCGAGGTAGCGGAAGACATAGTCCATCACGGACTTCGCGATCGGGATCTTCTTGTTGTTCGTGAAGCCCGAGGGCTCGAAGCGGGTGTGGCTGAACTTGTCGACGAGCGCCTTCAGCGGAACCCCGTACTGGAGCGCGATCGAGGTCATGGTCGCGATCGTGTCCATGAGGCCCGAGACCGTGCTCCCCTCCTTCGCCATCTTGAGGAAGATCTCGCCCGGCTGGCCGTCCTCGTAGAGGCCGGTCGTGAGATAGCCCTCGTGACCGGCGATCGAGAACTTGTGCGTGTAGGCCACGCGCTCGTCGGCCAGCTTCCGGCGTCGCGGCCGGTACTGGTCGAGCTCGACCAGATTGGTCGGCGTCGCCGCGTCCTTCTTGTCCTTGGCGTCGACGTCCCGGCCCGCATTGAGCGGCTGCGTCCGCTTGCTGCCGTCCCGGTAGACCGCGAGGGCCTTGAGGCCGAGCTTCCAGCCCTGGGTATAGGCCTGCATCACGTCTTCGACGGTCGCGTCGGCCGGCATGTTGACCGTCTTCGAGATCGCCCCGGAGAGGAAGGGCTGGACCGCGCCCATCATCCGGATGTGGCCCATCCACTCGATCGAGCGGACGCCGTTCTGCGCCCGGAACGCGCAGTCGAAGACCGGCAGGTGCTCGGGCTTGAGTCCCGGAGCGCCTTCGATCGTCTCGCGCGCGTCGATGTGGGCGATGATCGCGTCGACCTCGGCCGGCGAATACCCCAGCTTCGCGAGCGCCATCGGGACCGTCTGGTTCACGATCTTGAGGAAGCCGCCGCCGACGAGCTTCTTGTACTTCACGAGGGCGATGTCCGGCTCCACACCGGTCGTGTCGCAGTCCATCATGAAGGCGATCGTGCCCGTCGGGGCGAGCACCGTCACCTGGGCGTTCTTGTACCCGTTCCGCGTCCCGAGCTCGAGCGCCTCGTCCCAGGCGCGTCGCGACAGCTTCATCAGGTCGGCGGGCACCCCCGACGGCGGCACCATGTAGGCCGCGTCGCGGTGCATTTCGATCACCTCGAGGAAGGGCTTGCGATTCTCCTCGAAGCGCACGAACGGCCCCATGGCGCCAGCGATCTCGGCGCTCATGCGGTAGGCCTCGCCACACATCAGCGAGGTCAGCGCCGCGGCGAGATTGCGACCCTGGTCCCCGTCGTAGGGCAGACCGAAGGCCATCAGCAGCGCGCCGAGATTGGCGTAGCCGAGACCGAGCGGGCGATAGAGATGGCTGTTCTCCTCGATCTTCGGGGTCGGGTAGTCCGCGAAGTCGACGAGGATCTCCTGACCGAGGATCGTGAGCCCGGCGGCGCGGCGGTAGTCCTCGACCTGGAACCGACCTTCCGTGTCGAGGAAGGTCATCAGGTTCAGGCTCGCGAGGTTGCAGGCCGTGTCGTCGAGGAACATGTACTCGGAGCAGGGATTGCTCGAGTTGATGCGCCCCGAGTTCTTGACCGGGTTCCAGCGATTGATCGTCGAGTCGTACTGGATGCCGGGATCACCGCAGACGTGGGCCGCCTCGGCCATCGTGCGCAGCAGGTCGTCCGCCCGCATCGTCTCGACCGTCTCGCCGGTCGTCACGGCCTTCGTCTCCCACGACTCGCCGCGTCCCGCCTTCGTCATGAACGCGTCGGTCACGCGCACCGAGTGGTTCGCGTTCTGGAAGAAGACCGAGTCGTAGGCGCCGCCCGGGACGTTGAAGCCGCCCGCGTAGCCCTCTTCGATCAGCGCCCAGGCCTTCTTCTCCTCGTCGGCCTTGCAGCGGATGAAGTCCATGACGTCGGGATGATCGACGTTCAGGATCACCATCTTGGCCGCGCGCCGGGTCTTGCCGCCCGACTTGATCACGCCCGCGAAGGCGTCGAAGCCGCGCATGAACGAGACCGGACCCGACGCGACGCCGCCCCCGGCGAGCAGCTCGCGCGAGGACCGGATCGACGACAGGTTGCTGCCCGTTCCCGAGCCGCCCTTGAAGAGCATGGCCTCGGTCTTCGCGAGGTCCATGATGGATTCCATCGTGTCCTTCACCGAATTGATGAAGCACGCGGAGGCCTGCTGAGAGGTCCCCTCGACCCCGAGGTTGAACCAGACGGGGCTGTTGAAGGCCATCTTCTGGTGGACCAGCAGGTAGGTCAGCTCGTCGCTGAAGGCGTCGGCGTCGGCCGGCGTCGCGAAGTAGCCCCCCTCTTCGCCCCAGGCCCGGATCTTGCGCACGACGCGGCCGATCAGCTGCTTCACGCTGTACTCGCGCTCGGGCGTGCCGACGTGGCCGCGGAAGTACTTGGAGACGACCACGTTGGTCGCGAGCTGCGACCACTTCTTCGGGATCTCGACGTTCGTCTGCTCGAAGACCGTCTCGCCCTTCTCGTTGGCGATGCCCGCCGAGCGGAGCTCCCACTCGAGGGTGTCGAAGGGGCTCGTCTTTCCGTCGGTGAAATGGCGCTCGATGCGGAGGCCGGTGTGGCCCTTGCCGGCCCGCTTGCCCGAAGTCTTCCCCGAGCCGTTTGCGGATTCGCTTCCGGCGTGAATGTCCCGATCCTGCTGCCGATCCGTCTGCATGATCCCCCCCGTCGCCGCAGAGCGCGCTTCGTCGTTCTTCCACGCATGGGCCCAGCGGGGCGGCCTGGCAGTGGTGTGATGGTGTTCGAGTCTTCGTCGACTAGATGAGTGGGGCGCCGGGCCTCCTCCCGGCGCCCCCCGAACCGTGAATGGCCTTCGCAGGGCCGCGTCCCGTCCGGGACCCGGCTCCGGCTCGCGTCGAGCGCTCGCGCGCCCCCCGGCCAGGGATTCTTCTCCGGTTCGGGACCCGCTCGAGGCGTGTCCCCTACCCGAGGCCCTGTCCTGACTCGAACCGGCCCGCCGCAATCCCGTCGATCGCGGCCTCACGAAGCTCCACTCGAGTTCGTGTTCCTCCCCGCAACTACTCAGTTGCGACCCCCCCAGGCTACAGGAGGAAACTCACATCCCCGTTGATGGGCAACTTGCCCGTTGGCGCCCCATTCGTCAACGATAAAATCCACAAAATCTTGCGTCTACCGACCCCGGGTACCACAAGCCCTAGTGGGTCCGTCTTCGCCCACCGCCTTGCCGAGCCGGCTCAATCTCGCGTTTCTGAATGGGAATCAGAGTGACCGCAAACGGCGTTCTTGGCCAGGGGCGGCCGGATCGGTCGTCCGAAAAGGTCCCTTCGACCGGCGCCCCCGGGCCGCCGACCGCCGAGGGGGTGTGCCGAGCCCGGCCCGGGCCCGTCAGACCGTGAGGTACTGCCGCACGACCTCGTCGTCCAGCTCGCCGATTGCCCCCTGCGCGACGGATCGTCCCTTGTCGAGGATGTGGAACCGGTCGGCCACCCGGCGGGCCAGCGGAAGCTTCTGCTCGACCAGCAGGACCGTCATGCCGAGGTCCCGATTGAGCCGGCGGTGTCGGCGGCCCGGTCGGATCGGACAAGACGAAGCTATTCGAATGCCTCGGTGTCGCGATGCGCGACGTCTACACGCGCGAGGACCAGGAGATCCTGACGCGCGCGGGCGCGATGCCGCCGGATCGGATCATGGGCGTCGAGACCGGCGGCTGTCCGCCTACGGCAAATCCGCGGGGACCCGTCGCTCAACCTGGTGGCGATCTTCAGCCCGGAGCTCGCGCCCCTGGTCGGCGCGGATCTCGGCGTGATGGACCGAGACACGCAGCGGATGCGCGGCGAGCGCCCCGTCGGGTCGGGCGGCTAGATCCCGGTGAACCGGATGCCGAGACCTTCCGGACATTTGTGGCGGACGTTCAGGCCGATGATGAGCGCCGTCATCGCCTCGACGATCCGCGCGTTCGAGAGCGGGCCGCCGTCGAGGGCCCGCAGCCCTTCGACGAGGGGACAGAGCGCCATGATCTTCTCGCGCGCCGCCTTCGATCCGGAGACGACGACGTCGCATTCGACGGGCTCCGAGAGATGCTGCAGCCGGTGGGACGAGACGTTCTGGAAGGCCGAGACGACCTCGACGCCCTTCGGCACCAGGGACTCGACGAGCTCCGCCGCCGAGCCCTGCCAGATCCCGACCGTGCGGACCGCGCCGTCGCCGATCGCGGTCGCGAGGGGCACCGTCATCGAGACCACGATCTGACCCGGTCGCAGCGATTCCTTGATCGCCTTCAGCGTGCCGGCCGTGTGCTCGAAGGGCACGGACAGGATCACGATCTCGGCCCCCGCCGTCGCCTCTTCGTTCGAGAAGCCTTCGACGCGCGCGCCCGGGATCTGACCCCGGACCTGCTCCGCCGCCTCCACGGCCCGCTCGGCCTTGCGCGAACCGATCAGGACTCGTCGCCCCGACCGGCAGAAGCGCAGCGCGAGGCCCAGCCCCTGATCTCCCGTCCCACCCAGAATCGCGATCGTCTCGTCTTGCGTCGTCATGGCGCGGGACTCTAGCCTCGAATCCGCCGAGCGGAAC
>JBIPOQ010000309.1:0-4870 GCA_044379055.1 Myxococcota bacterium | reverse complement strand
GGGCTTCGTCGCGGCGGATCGGGATTCGGGGGCGTCCTGCATGGGTGGCGCGGAGCTTAGCCGTCCTGCCTTCCGACCGGCAGCCGGCGCGCAGGGGCGCTTCGAGGCGGCGCGATGCGCCGCGCCCGACTACTGTCCCGCGCGTGGCGATCGTTCGACTCGATACGACCGGCGGGCGTCGCGGCGGAGGTCCGGGCGACGGCCCGACCGACGAAGCGTCGGCGCTCCGCGCGCTGCGGCTGCGCTCGGCCGACGCGCTCGAGCGGGCGTACGGCTTCCTCGAAGCCCGTTCCGACGAATGGGCGCTGCTGCGCGCGCGCGTGCTCTGCGGCGCGGAGCCGGTCGCGAGGCTCTCGGCCCGCCTCGCCGGATCGCAGCGCGCGGACGGGAGCTTTCCGCTCGGCACCCTCGTCTCCGGGGGCGGGATCGGATTTCCGCCCCTCGATCTCGCGCGCCTCTCCGACGACGAGCGCGCGATCCTCGGGACCCTCGAGGCCTTCCTCGTCGCGACCGATGCCGGACTGCTCTTCGGCGATTGGGTCGAGCGTGGCGTCCGGGCGCTCGAGGCGCGCCAATCGAAGGACGGCGCCTTCCGCGTCGGAAGGCCGGTCGCGTCGGATCCCGTCGTCGACGCCGCCGCGGCCCTCGCGTCGGACGTCTTCTTCACGGGCATGGTCGCCGGCCTGCTCGGCCGCACGCCGGTCTCGAAGCCCGATACGCTCGAGCGCGCCGGCGAGTTTCTCGTCGAGCGCTTCTCGCCCGACGCGGTCGAGGACGAGGGCTTCGCCGCGCTGATGGCCTATTCGCTCTTCTTCACCAACGTCGGTCACGAGCGCTCGGACGAGGCGCTGCAGTGGTGTGGGCGCGCGCTCGAGAAGGGCTTTCGCAGTCGCCGCCACGATGCCGTCGCGACGATGCGCATCCTGCTCGCCTGCGACGCCCAGGCGATGCCCGGCGCGAAGTTCGACGTCGTCGAGCTGCTCGATCGCGTCCTCGTCGAGCAGGCGCGCGACGGCGGGTTCGCCGAGCTCTCCCTCGCCGGACCCGAGGGCCGGACGACGCAGACCTTCGACGCGATGCTCGCGATCGTCCGGCTCTGCGCCTCGCTCCCCGACTGACGACCTTCGACTAACGCATCGCGTCGAGGAAGCGCCGGATCCGCGCCGCGTTCGCGCCGAGGTCGCCCCGGCCGTCGCGGGATTTCGAGCGGACGTCGACGCGGGAGCCCGTGCCCTCCGCCCGGACGCGCACGACGACGTCGTCGACGAAGCGGAAGAGCTTCGTCGATTCATGCGCATCGAAGCTCGTCTCCGCGTCGTTCTGGGCCGCGATCTCCCAGCCGAGGGATTTTGCGGTCTCGAGAGCCCGTGCGTAGGTCGCCTCGACGGGCGCCTCCACCACGAGCGGCGCGAGATCGGGGTAGCTCGCGCGTACGGTCGGGACGAACTCCGCCGGATAGCCCATGTCTCGGCCCGCATACGCGTCGACCACGACCGCCGGTGCGAAGGCGGGCGGATCCTCGAGGTCGGTCGAGATGTCGTTGATGGGCGGCGCATCGCCGCCCGTCGCCGCGCCCGCGAGCACGGCGAGCAGCAGTCCGAGCCCGATCGCGAGCCCGGTCCAGGCCTTCTGGCGTCCTCCCGGATCCTGGCCACCGCGCGTCATGACGATCCCGACTAGACTGAGCAGAACGCTCAGGAGACCGCCGAGCAGGGCACCGCCGATGCAGATCTGGAAGCCCGTGAGCGGCGCGACGAGGCCGAGATTCGCGCCCGCGAGCCCGAGCAGGGCGAGCGTCGCGGCGAGGAACGAAAGAGTCCGTGCGAACGAAGCCATGGAGCCTCCCTTGCGGTTTTCTCGGGGACGAAGTCGGCGAGCATATCCCAGCCCGCTCGGGGTCGTGCGTGCCGTGGAGCGCGTCGTGCTCGTCGTGCTCGTCGGGTGCGGGCTCGCCTGCGAGGAGGCGGCCGAGGACGTGTCCCCGGTCGGGCTCGAGCTCCGGGTGGAGTCCCACCCCGCGGACGGGGCGACGGCGGTGCCCGTCGGGCTCTGGCCCGAGCTGCGCGTCGCGCCGCCCGGTGCGGCCGAAACCATCGACGCAGTCGGGCTGAGCTGCGGCGACGCAGAGATCCCGAGCCGGATCCATCGTCTCGCGGACGGGCGCATCGTCGTCCAGCCCGAGCAGCGGCTGCCGGCGGACCAGCTCTGCCGCCTCGCCTGGTCGCAGGCGGGCAGCCCCCGATCCGTGGCGTTCGAGACGTTCCGGGCGAGCGCGGCGCCGGGGCGCGCGCTCTCGGTCGTGTATCGCCGCAGCGATCCCGGCGAGGTCGCGCCGGTGCCCGACGATTTCTGGACCGTGCCCGACCCGTCGACGCCGACGGGGCTCCGGCTCGAGCTGCCCGTCGCCGTGCGGGGCGACGTCCGCGAGGTCCTCGAAGGGCTGCGCGCCGAGCTCTCGCAGGCCGATGGCTGGAGCCCGATCGGTCCGATCGTGGTGCCGATCAGCGATCGGATCGACGTCGATTCGATTCCGCGCACGGTCGACGCTTCGCTCGATCCGACCGCGACGATCGCCCTCGTCGACGTCGATCCGGCGAGCCCGGGGCGGGGCGAGCGCTGGCCCTTCGAGGCGGTCGTGCGCAAGGACAAGAGCTCGATCGGCCTCGAGGACCACGCGCTCTGGGTCCTGCCCGCGCGCCCGCTCCGGCCCGGAGGACGTTATGCGCTGCTGATGCGGCGGGGCGTCGCCTCCCGGGTCGGACGGTCGATGATCGAGCCGTCGTCGATCCGGTCGATCCTCGAGCGGCGGGGGGAGCTCGCGATCGGCGCGAAGGCGGTCATCGAGGCGCAGCTCCGACCGGTGCTCGAGGTGTCGGACGCGGCGCTCGCGATTCCCTGGACCCGGGACGACCTCGTCTTCGCGCTTCCCTTCACCGTGCGGAGCCTCGCGACCCTCGCGCGCGATCCCCTCGCACTGCTCGCCGACGTGCGCGCGCTCCCGGGGCCGCGCATCGAGATCGAGCGGGTCGAGGTCGTCCGCGATCCGGCGCGTCCGCTCGCGGCCCTCGTGCAAGGCCGCTTCGCCGTCCCGGTCTGGCGGGACCGTCGCGTGCGCACGATCGCGCGAACGGCCGACGGTCGGCCGTTCGTCGTCGGCCGCGACGCGCTGCGCTTCGTACTCGCCCTGCCGCGGCGGGCGGTGGAACGGCCTTCGCCGATCCTGATCTACCAGCACGGCAATCCCGGCTCCGCCGCCGAGGAGATCGGCTCGCCGCGCCAGGACGCCTATCTCGAAGCGGGCTTCGCCGTCATCGGGTTCACCGACCTCTGGAATCGCGGCAAGCCCCAGGGCGGTGCGGATCGACGCCAGATCGTCGTGCGCCAGGTCGCGGCCCTCGCGGACTCGGTCCGGCGCAAGGGGATCGTCCCCGACGATTGGCTCGTCACCCTCGGCGAGCAGCTCGCCCTCGTCGAGGCGCTCCCCGAGCTCGCCGCCCTCGACGTCCTCCCCGCCGCGGCGCCCGATGGCCGGCCCGAGATCGATGCGACGCTGCCGATCGTCTACGAAGGCATCAGCCAAGGGGCGATCCACGGCCAGGCCCTCGTCGCCTACAGCGACCGCATCCGCGCCGCCTCCCTCGTCGCCGGCGGCGCGCGCTTGACGGAGCTCGCGCTCCACCAGGCCGCGACGAGCATGGTGAAGGCGCTGCCCTTCCTGTTCGGCGATTTCCGGCCGCTCGATCTCTGGGTCACCCTCGCGCTCTTCCAGACCGCCATCGATCGCCAGGATGCGCATCTCCATGCGCTGCGTCTGCACGCCGGTCCCGACGGCCTCGCCGGCGTCGCGACGCGGCCGAGCCTGCTGCTGACCGCGGGCGTCGACGACGCCTACATCCCGACGCGGGCGAGCCGATCCCTCGCCTGGGTCCTGGGGCCGCTGGCCTGGCTCGAGGCGAAGGAGGCGGGCGGGCTCGCGCTGCCCCGCGCGGTCGCCCCGCTGCGCGGCAATCTCGCGGACGGGACGACGGGCGCGTACGTCGAGATCGTGCCCTACGGTTCGACGCTGCCGTCGGCGCCGGGCTGTCGGCCCGAGGCGTTGCCGCTGCCCGAAGACGTGCTCCGCGAGGGCCATTTCTGCGCGCAGCTCGCCGAGGAGAGCATCCGCCGGCGGGTGCAGTTCCTGCGCTCGGCGGTCGACGCGGCGCCGCCGACGGTGATCGATCCGTTCGCCCGCCGGACGACGCTGGGCGGGCAGGAAGCCGCGGACGCGAAGAGGACGAAGGAAGGAAGGCCATGAGCGAGCTCGTTCGGATCGAGAAGCAGGGTCGAGTCGGCGTCGTGACGATCGATCGACCGAAGGCGCTGAACGCATTGAACGCCGAGGTCATCGGGGCCTTCGGGGCGATCCTCGATCGCGTCGAGGACGACGCAGGAATCGGTGCCCTCGTCGTGACCGGCGCGGGCCGGGCCTTCGTCGCCGGCGCCGACGTCGCCGCGATGCGGACGATGACGCCCCTCGAGGCCGAGGCCTTCTCCGGCCTGGCCCACCGCGTGCTGGGCCGCCTCGAGACCCTCGCGATCCCGACGATCGCCGCGGTCAACGGCTTCGCCCTCGGCGGCGGCTGCGAGCTGGCGCTGGCCTGCGACTTCGTCTTCGCCGCCCGCGAGGCGAAGCTCGGTCAGCCCGAGACGAAGCTCGGGCTGATCCCCGGCTTCGGCGGGACGAGCCGGCTCGTGCGGCGGGTCGGCCTCGCCTGGGCGAAGCAGCTCGTGCTGGTCGGGGAGCCGATCGACGCGGAGGAGGCGCTGCGCATCGGGCTCGTGAACCGGGTCTTCGAGGCGGCCGAGCTCCTGCCGGCGGCGATCGCGA
>JBIPOQ010000308.1:0-4888 GCA_044379055.1 Myxococcota bacterium | reverse complement strand
CACGACGAGCCCGAGCCCGAGGATCGTCGCCTCGAGGACGCGCCCCGGGCGGAAATGAGTCATGTACAGGCCCATCAGCAGCGCGATCGGGATCGTTGCGCCGACCGTCGAGGTCGCCCAGGGGCTCCCGTACATGGCGTTCACGACGACGAGCCCGAGCACGCCGATCAGGATGATCATGATCGCGAGCACGCCGACCAGCGCCGCCGCGCCCCCGATTGGTCCGATCTCCTCGCGCACCATTTGCCCGAGGCTCTTGCCGTCGCGTCGCAGCGACCCGACCAGGATCGTGAAGTCCTGCACGGCGCCGCCGAGCACGACGCCGATCACGATGTAGAGCGTGCCGGGCAGGTAGCCGAACTGGGCCGCGAGGATCGGCCCGACGAGGGGCCCGGGCCCGGCGATCGCCGCGAAATGGTGGCCGAAGACGACCCAGCGGTTGGTCGGGATGAAGTCCTTGCCGTCGGCGAGGCGCACCGCGGGCGTCGCCCGGCTCGCGTCGAGGCCGAAGACGCGCAGGGCCAGGAAGCGCGAGTAGAAGCGGTAGCCGAGGGCGTAGATGCAGACCGCCGCGACGAGGAACCAGGCGCTCGAGAGGGTCTCGCCTCGAACCAGGGCGATCGTCCCGAGGCAGTAGGCGCCGACGAGGGCGACCGCGATCCAAAGCAGTGCGCGCAATCCGCCCATCCGACCTCTCCCTGCGTGGCGATCCGCCGCATTGTTGCCAGCCCGGTCGGACCGAGCAAGGGGCGCGATCCGGCCGCGGGTGGCCCCGTCAGAGCACGAGCGGCACGACCAGTCCGCACCAGAGCGCCGCCCAGAGCGCGGCGAGCACGTCGAGCACGACGCCCGTCCGCGCCATGACGGGAATCGTGACGTAGCCCGAACCGAAGACGATCGCGTTGGGCGGCGTGCCCGCCGGCAGCGCGAAGTCGCAGGACGCCGCGAAGGTCGCGGCGAAGAGCACCGCGTCGACCTGGCCCGGCGCGACGGTGGTCGCGAGGATCGGGAGCAGGACGGCGACCGTCGCCGCGTTCGACGCGAAGGCCGAGAGTGCGACGGTCACGAGGCTGACCAGCACGAGCTGCGGCATCGGCGCCAGGTCCCGGAGGCCGACGAGGCTCGTCCCGAGCCAGGACGAGAGCCCCGAGCCCTCGATCGCCTCGGCCATCGCGAAGCCGCCGCCGATCAGGAGCAGCGTCTTCCACTGCAGCGTGCGCAGCGAGCGCGGCTCGAGGACCGCCCGCCCACCGACCCGCGCGAGCAGGAGCGTGGCGCTCGCGAGCAGGGCCGCGCCCGCCTCGACCAGGGCCGTCGTCGCGGGAAGTCCCGCCGCCTGCAGCGCCGCCGTCAGCGGGCGGCCGGAGATCCAGACGAGGGCGGCCGCGAGGAAGACGAAGAGCACGACCCATTCCGCGCGCTGCATCTTCCCGAGGCGCTCGCGCTCGCTCGCGAGCGCATGGCTGCCGTGGGACGCATCCGGCGCGTCGTGGCGGCCGATCCGCCAGAGCGCGACCCAGGCGACGAACAGGAAGACCGTCGCGAAGGGCACACCGATCAGCATGAAGTCGAGAAAGGCGACCTCGCGGCCCTCGCTGGCGAGGAAGCCCGAGAGCTGGGCGGCGGGCACCGTGCCGATCTTCGTACCGGTGCCGCCGAGGTTCGCGGCGTAGGCGATCGCGAGCATCAGGGCCGCGCCGTAGCCCGTGAGCCGGCGGCCGACCTGGAGCTCGAACTCGGCGATGATCGCGAGGCCGATCGGGAACATCATCGCGGCGGTCGCGGTATTCGAGATCCAGAGCGAGACGAAGGCGGTCGCGAGGAGCAGGCCGAGCAGCAGGCGCCGGGGCTCGGTGCCGATCGCGCTCATGATGGCGAGGGCGATGCGGCGGTGGAGATTCCACTGCTGCATCGCGGCGGCGATCCCCATGCCGCCGAGAAAGAGGAAGACGTAGGGATCGAGGTAGGGGAGCAGGGCGCTCTTCGCGTTCGGGGCGAAGTCCTCGCCGTGAAGATTCGAGAGCGGCACGATGAGCAGCGGCAGACAGGCGGTCCAGGACATCGGCACCGCTTCGCTGATCCACCAGAACGCCATCAGCGCCGTCATCGCTGCGGCGAGGGCCGGCCTCGCGCCGAACTCGCCGACGTCGCGCAGCGGCGAGTCGACGAGCCAGACGCCGAGGAAGAGCAGGAGCCCGAGGACGACGAAGCGCGGCCGGATCACCCGCTCGTCCGGCCTGCGCGTTCGGGCTCGGCCGGACTTCGCCCCACGCGCGAGTGGTGCCGGCTGTAGCCGAAGTAGACGACGAGGCCCATGCCGAGCCAGATCAGGAATCGGATCCAGGTCGCGGACGGAAGCGCCGCCATCAGCCAGAAGGAGCCGCCGGCGGCGAGCAGCGGAAGCAGCGGGACCCAGGGCGTGCGGAACGGGCGGGGGCGGTCGGGCTCGGTGCGGCGCAGCACGAGGATGCCGATCGAGACGACGACGAAGGCGAAGAGCGTCCCGATGTTCGCCAGCTCGGCCAGCTCCTTCAGCGGCACGAAGCCCGCGATCACGGCGACGATGACCCCCACGCCGATCGTCGCGACATGGGGCGTCCCGTAATGCGCGTGCACCGCGGAGAAGAGCCCCGGCAGGAGACCGTCGCGCGACATCGCGAAGAAGATCCGCGACTGCCCGAGCAGCAGCACGAGCAGCACGCTCGAGAGCCCGGCGATCGCGCCCGCGGAGATGAGCCCGCCGGCGAAGTCGAGGCCATGGGTCCGGAAGGCCTGGGCGACGGGGGCGGAGGTGTCGATCCGATCGAGGGGGACCATGCCGGTCACGACGGCGGCGACGGCGAGATAGAGGACCGTGCAGGCGGCGAGCGAGCCGATGATGCCGATCGTCATGTCCCGCTCGGGGTTGCGCGACTCCTCGGCGGCGGTCGTCACGGCATCGAAGCCGATGTAGGCGAAGAAGACCGTGGCGGCGCCCGTCACGATGCCCTGCAGGCCGAAGGGCGCGAAGGGGCTCCAGTTGGCCGGCGTGACGTAGAACCCGCCGACGGCGATCACGAACAGCACGACGAAGAGCTTGATCGCGACGATCACCGCGTTTGCCCGCGCGCTCTCGCGGATCCCGACGACGAGCAGCGCCGTCATCAGCAGCAGGATCAGGCAGGCCGGCAAGTTGAACACGGCCCCCGGCAGCGTCCCCGGCGAGCCCGCCACCGCCGCGGGAATCTCGATCCCGAAGCCCATCAGGATGTCGCGCGCATAGCCCGACCAGCCGACCGCGACGGCGCTCGCCGCGAGCGCGTACTCGAGGATCAGATCCCAGCCGATGATCCAGGCGACGAGCTCCCCGAGCGTCGCGTAGGCATAGCTGTAGGCGCTGCCCGAGATCGGCAGCATCGTCGCGAACTCGGAATAACAGAGAGCCGCCAGGGCGCACACGATGCCGGCGATGGCGTAGGAGGCGATCACCGCCGGCCCGGCGTGGTGCACCGCCGCGACGCCGGTCAGCACGAAGATGCCCGTCCCGATGATGCAGCCGATGCCGAGCAGGACCAGGTCGAGGGCCCCGAGCGCCCGGCGGAGCGAGCGTCCGTCCTGGGCGAGGTCGGCCTCGAAGGCCGCCATCGTCTTGCGGGTGAGAAGCGAGCCAGGCATGGACGGGGCCCTCCGGTGCGACGCGAACGACGGACGATCGAGGGATCGCCCGGTGCCGGGGAGGGGCAGGCGCAGCATACCGCGCAGCCCCTTCGGGCGTCAGCCGCGGGATCGGAGCAGCGCGAAGAAAGCTTGACGACGGCTCTTGGAGTGGACCATGAGGCCGAAGAACAGGACGATGTAGAGGACGCCGAAGGCGATCCGGACCTCCGCGTCCGGGAAGAAGAGCTGGACCCCGAAGGCTCCCGTCAGCAGGATCGCCTCGGTCCGCGAGAAATCGAGGTCGATGATCAGCATGGTCGCGAGCAGCGACTGCGCCGAGGTCAGGAAGAGCTCTTCCGACTGCCGGGCATCGAGGGGCAGGCCGATCATCGCACCGGACGCGACCATGAACGCGACGGGGAGGGCGCCGACGAGGAGCGTCCACTGGTTGACCTTCGACGAGATCAAGGCGCCGATCCCGAGGTCCCCGCGCATGCGCCAGGCGAACATCAGGGCGACGAGGAACTCGGGCGACTCCGAGGCGAGCGGCGCGACCCATTGGACGAGCAGGAACTCGTCGATCGGGAGCCCGTGGCCCAGCTCGACGAGGCTCTCCGCGAAGGGCTCGGCGGACTTGAAGATCGCCACGGTCGCATAGACGAGCATCCCGGTCGCGACGAGGCGGCGGCCGAGGGTATTGGTGCGGGCGTCGATCCAGGCCGCGGGGCCGACGAGCTCGTTGTCGCCGCGGTGCCCCTTCGAGGCGGCGACGACGTAGGCGAGGAAGAGGCTCAGCAAGACGACCGCGTCGAGGACGTTGAGCTCGCCCTTCAACGGAATCGTGAAGGAATAGAGCGTCGAGAGCAGCAGGTATCGCATCTCGAGACGGTGGTGGACCGGGATCAGGAGCGAATGGGTCCGGGCGCGCCAGCACGAGAGCAGGACGACCGACGTCCAGCCGAGGCCGATCAGCAGGCGGTTGGCGCCCGTCATGTTCGCCACCGCGTAATGGGCGTAGGTCGGGTCCTCGGCCGCCTTGATCGCGAAGGTCAGGTCGACCGCGTACTCGGGCAGGACGCTCACCAGCGCGAGAACGAGCAGCGCGAGGGATTGCGGGAGATCCTGCTCGCCGAGCTCGACCGACCAGGAGAGCAGGAAGGCGGCCCCGATGATCGCGATGCCGGTCCACGAGGCGATCGCGACATGACCCAGCGATCCTTCGGCGGACAAGAGCCAGGGAAGCGGCAGGGCC
>JBIPOQ010000307.1:0-4889 GCA_044379055.1 Myxococcota bacterium | reverse complement strand
ATCGACGTATAATCGATCCCGTGCGCATCCCTTTTTGAGGGTGATCGGGCACACCCCCAGTGGATCGGAAGGACGTTCGGCCGGGTCGGGCGTCCCCATCGAGCCTCGGTGAAATCCCCGAGTTCGGGACGAGCCAGGCGAAGGACGCGGCGAGGGACGCCGCTGGGGCAGGAAAGATCGAATGTTGCGAAATCACGGGACGATCACTGCGTCGCTAGTCATGTCGCTCGACGTTTTGTTGAGCGCGGTGATCTGCCTCCTCCTGCTCCATTGGCCGCAGGTCAGCGGCCTCGCCGATCCCTTCCAGCAGGGCGGCTCCGCGATGTTGGTCGTCGCGTTGACCGGCTGCTTCATCTGGCCCTTCACCTTCCAGCAGCTCGAGGTCTACCAGTCGGCCCGGACGTTGGGATTCTGGGACGTCGCGCGGCGCCTGGTCGTCTCGGGCGTCGTGACGGCCACCGTGCTCGGCGCCGTGGCCTTCGCGACGAAGGTCCCCCTCGATCGGTCGTTCCCCTTCGTCTGCGCCGCCGCCCAGGGCCTCGCCCTCGCCGGCACGCGCTTCCTGCTCTACGGCCTGCTCCGGACCGCGCGCCGCTTCGGCCGCAATACGCGCAACATCCTGATCGTCGGGAGTGGGGCCCGGGCCGCCCAGATCAAGCGCAACCTCGATCTGCATCCGTCGTGGGGTCTGCGCGTGCTCGGCTTCGTCGACGACGTCGACACGCCGGTCGACCCCAGCCTCTTCAATGCCAAGCTGTTCCGCATCGAGCAGATGCCGATGCTGCTCGGCGACATGGTGGTCGATCGGGTCGTCGTCGCGTGTCCGCGGTCGATGCTCGGCTCGATCGCGCCGGTGCTCTCGGCCTGCAGCAGCGCCGGCGTCCCGCTGACCCTGCTGCCCGATCTCTTCGGGGATTTCCTGCCGACGCCGAACATCGGCCGCTTCGGCCAGCGGCCGTCGCTCGAGTTCGCCGCGGTCCACCACAACTCGCTCCTGCTCGGCGTGAAGCGTGTCATGGACCTCGTCGGCGCGTCGCTCGCCCTGATCCTGAGCGCCCCGCTGATCGCGATCGCGGCCTTCCTGATCTGGCGCGAGGACGGGGGCCCGGTCTTCTTCCGCCAGACGCGCTGTGGGCTCTATGGACGACGCTTCCAGATGGTGAAGCTGCGAACGATGTGCGTCGACGCCGAGGCGCGCAAGGTCGAGGTCATGGCGCTCAACGAGATGGACGGGCCGGTCTTCAAGGCCCGCTGCGATCCGCGCATCACCCGGGTCGGCGCCTTGCTCCGCCGCTACAGCCTCGACGAGCTCCCGCAGTTCTGGAACGTGCTGATGGGCGACATGAGTCTCGTCGGCCCGCGGCCGCCGGTACCCGAGGAGGTCGTCCACTACGAGATCTCCGAGCGTCGCCGGCTCTCGATGCGGCCGGGGATCACCTGCATCTGGCAGGTCAGCGGGCGCAACGAGATCGGCTTCCAGGAATGGGTCAAGCTCGACCTGCAGTACATCGACTCCTGGTCGCTGACCCTCGATGCGCGGATCCTCGCGCAGACGGTGCCCGCCGTCGTCTTCGCGCGCGGGGCCCACTAGAGCTTCTCAGAGTCCGTGGGGACCGTGGCCGTCGAGGTTCGTCAGGTGGAGTCCCCGCCCGACCGACTCGAGCGGCGACAGCGCCTCGAAGAGCGCGGGCGAGATCGCGAAATAACGTCGATTCGGCAGGCTGAGGAAGCCGTTCGCCTCGAAGGCCCGGACCCATTCGGGGTGGGCCTGGTTCGAGCCGATCATGTCGACGCCCCGGTCGAGCAGGAAATCCGTCGCCGCACGGATCACGGCCGGCGCGTCTTCGGGCCGCGCCAGGCAATCGATCACGCTGCCGACGCGCATCCGGCCGAAGCGGGGGTCGTCCCGGAGCGCGTTGTCCATCACGACGACCCAGCCGAGCGTCCGCTCGCCCTCGCGCACGCGGAGGCGAATCCCCGGCGGCCATCCGCTCCGAGGGAGCAGGGCGTTCATCGTCCGCGCGTCGCGGAGACCGATCGCCTGGTAGGCCCCGACGCATTCCTCCCAGAGCGAATCCGCCCAGGGCCCGAACTCGTCGAAGGTCGTCACGTCGAGACGTCTTCGGGCGGGCCGCCCGGCCACGGCTCCGCGCAGGGATAGCGCGCCGAAGAGGCTTCGCAGACCGAGCCAGCCGAGTCCGCTCCAGGCGAGCAGGTCGAGGGCGAGGCGACGGCCGCGCGTGCTCCGCAGGTAGGTGCTCTCGCGCAGGAAGGGGAAGGGGCGCGCGACGCGCAGACAGAAGGGCGTCGAGTGGAAATGCCATTTCATCGAGCGCAGGAGCTGGAGCATGCGCGCTTCTTCGCCGCCGTGGCCCCAGCTGTAGAGGAGCGGCTGGCGCTTCTGCATGTCGCGAAAGAAGCGCAGGCCGAGGGGGGCGTAGCGCGCGTCGACGATCCCCTCGGAGACCGGTCCCTGCCAGTCCGTCACGGTGACGAAGCGGTCCTTGATCCACCAGGGCTGGGGCTTGAGCGCGTAGGCGCCTCGAATCTCCGCGCCATTCTCGACCGCGACGTAATGTTCCCGCCAGACCGGCACGTCGGGCCGGCGCGGCAGCCAGGCGTCTTCGCAGCTCTCGTACCAGCCCACGCGGAATCCCCCCGCTCGCAGGCGTTGATTGAGCGCCACGACCCGGTCGACGTGCTCCGGCGCGTACGGAACGATCTCGATTCCCATGCGGGCTCCAGCGGGGGCGGCTTATCATACCCGAGCGATCGGCCGCCGGGTCTCCAGTCGGGCCGAGCCCGCGCCGATGCGGGGGCGATCCGAGGCGGGCTCTTCGGACACCGAGCAGGTTGGTCTTCCTCCGAGCGGTCCGGGATCCGGTTTGTCGAACGCCTCCACCACGGTCTTCTTTCGCGACGACGACGTCGGCCGGCTGACGCCGGCGCTGCGGGACGTGATGGCCCTGCTCGTCGAAGAGGGCGTTCCCTGCAGCTACCAGGTCGTTCCGGCCTTCCTCGACCGGGAGGCCGCCGACTATCTGCGCTCGATCCAGGCGCGCCATCCCGAGCTCATCCGACTCCATCAGCACGGCCATCGCCACGAGCAGGTCCTCGGCGGCGAGCGGGTCTACAGCGAGTTCGCCGGGGGTCGCCCCCTCGCCGAGCAGCAGCGGGAGATCGAGGCGGGTCGCCGGATCCTCGAAGATCTGCTCGGGCCGGCCTTCGATCCCGAGCTCTTCACGCCGCCCTGCCACAAATACGACGACGCCACCGTCGCCGCGCTCGACGCCCTCGGCTTCCGGATGCTGTCGGCCGGGGTCAAGGCCGACCCGCTCTCGCAGGTCTACTACGGGCTCGGCGCGCGGCTCCGACGGATCGCGTTTCTCGGCAAACGCGTCTCGTACCACGGCGGGCAGGTTGCGGCGTCGCGGCTCCTCGAGCTCTCGGTCTGCGTCGACGTCGACGAGGACAAGGACGAGCGGGGACAGCGGATCGAGAAGGACGACGAGCGACTCTGGGCCGAGTTCGAGCGCTGCCGCCGCCGACTCCCGATCGTCGGCATCATGCTCCATCACGCCTGCAGCGATCGGCCGCAGAAGCTCGACTGGCTCCGCGCCTTCGTCCACCGGTTGAAGGCCGATCCCGGCGTCCGCCTGGCGTCGATCCCGGAGATCGCCGCGGCCCTCCAGCGTCCACCGAAGCAGGCCGCGTCATGAAGATCGCCTATCTGACGGGCCAGTATCCGAAGGTGAGCCATACCTTCATCCGCCGCGAGATCCTCGGTCTCGAGGCGCGGGGCCACGAGGTCCTGCGCCTGTCCGTGCGGCCCGCGGACTCGGGCATCGCCGACCCGGCCGACCGCGTCGAGCGGGACCGCACGCAGACCTTCTTCGCCTTCCCGCGCGCCGCCGTCGCGCTCGCCTTCGTCCGCATGGCGCTCTCGCGGCCCTTCGCCCTCGCGGGCGAGCTCGCGCGCATCGCCCGCTCGGTCTTCCGACCGGGCCCCGGGCTCGTCCAGCGCCTCGCCTATCTCGTCGAAGCGACCGCCTTCCTCGAGCGCCTGCAGGCCGCTTCGATCGAGCACGTCCACGTCCACTTCGCCCGCAACGGCGTCAGCGTCGCGCAGATCATGCAGCGGCTCGGCGGTCCCGGCTTCAGCATGACGGTCCACGGCCCCGACGAGTTCGACGATCCGCGGGGCTTCGAGCTCGCCGAGAAGGTCGCCGACTCGCGCTTCACGGTCGCGATCAGCGCCTATACGGGCGCCCAGCTGCGTCGCTGGATCGCCCTCGACGACTGGCGGAAGATCCACGTCGTGCGCTGCAGCGTCGACGAGTCCTTCTTCGAGGCGAGCCCGATCGAGCTCGGCGAGGAGCGGACCTTCGTCTGCGTCGGGCGGCTGTGTGCGCAGAAGGGGCAGCTGCTCCTGCTCGAGGCATTCGCGCGGGTCGCGCAGGACGATTCCCGCGCGCGCCTCGTCCTCGCCGGTGACGGCGAGATGCGGCCCCTGATCGAGGCGCGGATCGCGGCGCTCGGTCTCGGCGAGCGGGTTCGGATCACGGGCTGGATCGCGGAGTCCGAGGTCCGCAGCTGGCTGAAGCGCGCCTGCTGCATGGTGCTCGCGAGCTTCGCCGAGGGCCTGCCGGTCGTGATCATGGAGGCGCTCGCCATGCAGCGACCCGTCCTCAGCACGTTCATCGCCGGCATCCCGGAGCTCGTCGATGCCGAGAACGGCTGGCTCGTGCCGAGCGGCGACGTCGACGCCCTCGCGCGGGCGCTGGCCGAAGTGCTCGCCGCGGACCCGGAAACGCTGGCGGCGAAGGGGCGACGCGGAGCCGAGCGGGTGCGCGAGCGGCATTTCCTCGCGACCGAGGTCGATCGCCTCA
>JBIPOQ010000306.1:0-4898 GCA_044379055.1 Myxococcota bacterium | reverse complement strand
GCGGTCGGGCAGGGCGAGCAGCGTGCCGAGGGCGCCCTGGGCGGTGCGCACCGGATCGCCGAGCCGGGCCCGCGGCCAGTCGATGGGGACGAGCGCGCCGGCGGATTGCGGTCGCTCGGGCTCGAGGCCGCGCTCGACCTGCACCTCCTCGGTCTGGTCGCGCAGGACCTGGAGCTGCTGACGCGCCTCGGCGGCGCGCCGCGACGACGGATCGCGCTGCAGGTCGGCGATGATGCGGGCCACCGAATCGTGCGCCTCGCGGAAGGCCTGATCGAGCTCGCTGCGCATCTCGCCGAAGAGCTGGTCGCGGCGCTCCTGCAGGCGCGCGAGCTTCGTGCGGTACTCCTCGCGGATCTCCTCGCTCTCGACCCGGATCGCCGACGCCGCGGCCTGCTCGGCTTCGAGCATCGCCCGCGCGGCGGAGAGCTCCGAGAGCATGCGGTCGAGGCGGCGGTCTTCGCGGTCGAGCAGCGAGGTCGCGCGCTCGAGCACGCCGGCCGGGATGCCCATGCGCGCCGCCACCGTCGTCGCCGACGAAGAGCCGGGGGATCCGATCCGAACACGATAGGTCGGCGCGTAGGTCTGCGGATCGAACTCGACGCTCGCGTTCGCGAAGCGCGGATCGAGCTCGGCCATCTCCTTCAGCAGGTTGTAATGCGTCGTCGTCACGACGCGGGCCCCGGCGTCGGCGAGCGCCTCGAGGGCGGCCTGGGCGATCGATGCGCCCTCGGCGGGATCGGTGCCGACCCCGATCTCGTCGAGGCAGACGAGGGTATGGGGCGAGGCCGTCCGCAAGACCGCGGCGAGATTCGCCATCGCCGCAGAAAAGGTCGAGAGGCTCTCGGCGAGATCCTGGTGGTCCCCGATCTCGGCCAGCACGCGGTCGAAGAGGTCGACCCGGGCGCCGGGCTCCGCGAGGACGTGGAGCCCCGCGCGCACCATCAACGACGCGAGCGCCATCGACTTCATCGACACCGTCTTCCCGCCCGCATTCGGCCCGGACAGGATCAAGACGGCGAAGTCCGCCCCGACCCGCAGATCGTTGGCGACACACTGCGCCGGCGCGATCAGCGGATGCCGCAGGCCCGGCAGCTCGAGCACGCCCTCGCGCCCGACCCGCGGCGGGTGGGCGTCCATGTCCCGGGACAGGGCGCCGCGCGCGAAGGCGAGATCGATCCGACCGACGGCATCGAGGTCGCTCCGGATGCCGGCGGCGTCGGCGGCCACCGCCGCCGAGAGCTCGCGCAAGACGCGCAGGGTCTCGCGCTCGACGGTGAGCTCGGCCTCGCGGTGGCGATTGTTCGCCTCGACCATGCTCTCGGGCTCGACGAAGACGGTCGTGCCCGAGCGCGAGGCGTCGTGGACGATGCCGCGGACGTGGCCGCGGGCGTCGGCGCGCACCGGGAGGACGAAGCGACCGCTGCGGACGGTGTAGTAGGCGTCGGAGAGATGGGCGCCGAGGTCGGGGTTGCGCAGCTCGCGCTCGATCTTCGACTGGAGCTCGCTCGCGAGGCGCGACTGGTCTCGGCGAGCGGTGGCGAGGGCGCGGGAGGCCTCGTCGCGGACTTCGCCGCTCTCGTCCAGGCAGCGGGTCAGGCGGGCGACCAGCTCGGGGCGCGGGACGAGGGGGCCGGCGAGCTCGCCGAGGGCCGGGAGCGCCTCGCGGCGATTCTCGAAGAAGCGGGCGACGCCGACGATCCGCGCGAGGGTCGTGCGGACGTCGAGGAGCTCCGCGGGCTCGAGCAGTCCGCCCTTCTCGGCCCGGGCGAGGCTCTCGGCGAGGTCGGCGCAGCCGCCGAGCTCGGGGAGGACGTCGCGGTCGAGCAGGCCGCGGGCCTCGCTGGTCTCGAGCAGCCTCGTCCGGACCCCGCCCTCGTCGGCCTCGAAGAGCGTGAGGCCCCCGTCTGTGGTGACCCGCCGGCTGCCCTGGGCCGTTCGACAGCGGTCGGCGAGGGCGGCCATCAGGCGGGCCCATTCGAGGCTCTCGAGGGTGGAGGGGGCGACGACGAAGGGCATAGGGGCGGGAGTCTACGGGCCCGCTCCGGGACCCGCCGGGCGCGCGGGGCCGGGGCTGCATTCAAGTTGCCGGAGAATGGGCCGAAAACCCGGAGGATGGCGGAAAAACGTCCGACCGAGGCGACCCTCGAGCGCTCCCGTGCGCTCGACGAGATGTCCGCCGAAGACATGCTGCGGCTGATCCACAGCGAGGACGGCCATGCCCACGCCGCGGTCGGCCGCGTGATCCCGAAGATGGCCGAGGCGGTCGAGGTCCTCGCCTGCGCGCTGCAGGGCGGGGGACGCTGGTTCAACGTCGGCGCGGGGACGAGCGGTCGGATCGGCGTGCTCGACGCCTCGGAGCTGCCGCCGACCTACGGCGTCTCGCCGCGGCGCGTCCAGGCGCTGATCGCCGGCGGCGACCGCGCGCTTCGGCATGCGGTCGAAGGCGCGGAGGACGATCCCAACGCCGGTGCCTTCGAGATCGAGGAACGGGGCGTGACCCTCGGCGACGTCGTCGTCGGGATCTCGGCCAGCGGGACGACGCCCTACGTGCTCGGCGCCGTCGAGTCCGCGATGAAGCTCGGGGCGCGCACCATCGGGATCACCTGCGATCCGGAGTCGCCGCTCGCCGAGGCCGTCGAGATCGCGATCCTGCCCGAGGTCGGCCCCGAGGTCGTCGCCGGCTCGACGCGCATGAAGGGCGGTCTCGCCCAGAAGATGATCCTCGCGGGCCTCTCGACCGCGGTCATGGTCCGCATGGGCCGCGTCCGCGGCCACCACATGACCCACGTCTCGCCCGTCTCGAGCAAGCTCCGCGAGCGTGCCGTCCGGATCCTGATGGAGCTCGGCGGCATCGACGAGAAGCGGGCCCAGGCGTTGCTGCGCCAGACGGGTGGCTCGGTCGAGTCGGCCCTCGTCCTGATCGAGACCGAGCGCGGGACGACCTGACGCGCGCGATCCGAGCGCGCGAAGTCCGGGCGGGTCGCCCGACGGCGGCTCGCGCCTAGCGCGGCTGGCCCGAGAGCTTCGCGGCGTGCTTCAGGTTCTTCGCTTCGGCCGCGAGAATGACCTCTTCCGCGATGTTGGTCGCGTGGTCTCCGACGCGCTCGAGATCCTTCGTGATGAAGATCAGATCGATCTCCTGCTCCGTGTGCGTCGGCGTCACGGACAGGCGTCCGATCGCGTCGCGAATGATGCGGCCCTCGAGCTCGTCGATCTTGTCGTCGGAGCCGAGCACCGCCCGCGCGAGGCTCACGTCGAGGGTTCGGAAGGCTTCGATGGCGTTGTGGAGCGCGGTGCGACTGCCCTCTTCGAGGATCGCGAGCTCGTCGCCGAACTGGACGGGGGCGTGCTCGGCGAGGCGCCGCGCGCAGCCCGCGATGTTGCGGGCGATGTCGCCGATCCGCTCCAGATCCGTCGCGATCGATTTGATCGCGATGACGTGGCGCAGATCGGAGGCGACCGGCGCGTCGAGGGCCAGGATCTGGAGGACGAGATCGTCGATCTCGATGTCGAGCTGGTCGATCGCCAGGTCGTCGCGCTTGACCTCGGCGGCCAGGGCGGGGTCCCGATCCCGCACCGCGCGCAGGCTCTTGTCGAGGATCGCCTCGCAGAGCTCGGCCATCCGCACCGCCCGCCCACGCAGCGACTCGAGGTCTCGCTCCACACGGATGTGGACTCGGTCCGGCATCTGATCCCCCCGGTCGCTCGTCGACGCGACCGGGGCAGAACGTAGAGGGCCGGGTCCGGATCGGAAAGTGAGGCGAAATGATGTCCTTTCGTGGACGTTCGGCTAGACACGCCTTCGATTTCGTCACGAAACTGTCACAGAGCCTTCGGGCCGAACGCACGGAGCCTGCGTAGATTGCCGCCCGACTCGATCGACCGCACGAAAGGAAATCGAACCATGCGTCTCGCCTTCCGGCTCTCCGTCCTCCTCCTCGCCGCCGCGGCCCTCCTTCCGGTCGCCCGCGATGCCCAGGCCCGGGACCAGATCCACGTGGTCGGCTCGTCGACGGTCTTCCCCTTCTCGACCGCCGTCGCCGAGCGTTTCGGCCGCGCCGGCAAGTTCAAGACCCCGGTCGTCGAGAGCACGGGCTCGGGCGGCGGTCTCAAGCTCTTCTGCCAGGGCGTCGGCGAGAAGACGCCCGACGTCGCGAACTCGTCCCGGCGGATCAAGTCATCGGAGGTCGAGCTCTGCGCCGCCAACGGCGTCAAGCAGATCGTCGAGGTCCGGATCGGCTTCGACGGCATCGTGCTCGCGAGCAGCAAGCGCTCGGCCCGATCGAACCTGACCCTCCAGCAGGTCTTCCTCGCCCTCGCGAAGCAGGTCCCGGTCGGCGGGAAGCTCGTCGCGAACCCCTACAAGCTCTGGAGCGAAGTCGACAAGTCGCTGCCCGCCGTCAAGATCGAGGTCCTCGGTCCGCCGCCGACCTCCGGGACGCGGGATGCCTTCGTCGAGATCGCGATGGAGGGCGGGGCGCGGACGATCCCGATGCTCGAGGCGATGCGGGCGAAGGACGAGAAGGCGTTCCAGGCCGTGGCCCACGCGATCCGCGAGGACGGGGCCTACGTCGAGGCGGGCGAGAACGACAACCTGATCGTCCAGAAGCTCGAGGCGAACCCGAAGGCGCTGGGCATCTTCGGATTCTCGTTCCTCGACCAGAACGCCGACAAGATCCAGGGCTCGACCATCGGCGGCGTCGAGCCGACCTTCGAGGCGATCGCCGACGGCTCGTACGCGGTGTCGCGCTCGCTCTACTTCTACGTGAAGTCGGCCCACGTCGGGAAGATCCCCGGCCTGCGCGAGTTCATCGCGGAGTTCACGAGCGAGACCGCCTCGGGCGACGACGGCTACCTCTCGGATCGCGGTCTGATCCCGCTGCCGGCGGCGGATCGCA
>JBIPOQ010000305.1:0-4902 GCA_044379055.1 Myxococcota bacterium | reverse complement strand
CGGATGGGCGAGCAGCAGGACGAGGGCGATGCCGGCGAGGGCCGTCGCCGGCGCGAGCTTCCCGCCGGCAGCCCGGACGATCCCGAAGAGCGCAAAGAGCAGGCTCGCCCGCAGCGCCGGGACACCAGCCCCCGCGAGCCAGGCATAACACGACGCCGCGATGCAGCCCGCGACGAACGGCCATGCGAAGCCGAGCACCGGTCGCGCGCGGGGCCGCAGGAGGGTCCGCATCCGAGCGACCGCCCACGCCGCCGGGAGGGCAACGAAGCCGATGTGGAGCCCCGAAACCGAAATCAGATGAGCGAGGCCCAGAGCGCGGAACGCGCGGCGCGTCTCGTCCGGGAGCGCGCGACGATCACCGAGGGCGAGCGCGCGAACGAGCCCAGCGCCAGCGACCGGCTCGTCGTCCCGGCCCGCCCCCTCGAATCGAATCCGGACCCGCTCCGCGGCGTCGCGGCGGAGCCGCGCGAGCCGCATCGAGAGGGACGCCGCGAGCGCGTCCGACCCGATCCGCTCGACGACCCAATCGGGCTTCACGAGGCGGGCCCGCGCCGCGAACCCGCGGCGCGCGAGGGCGTGCTCGCGATCGGGCGAGCCCGGATTGCGCGGCGGACGCAGCGGTGTCACGTAGAGACCGACCCGCACCCGCGCCCCCGGCCAGAGAAGCCGATCGCCCCGGGAAGGTCCCGGCGCCAGCGCGAGCACGAGGCGCTCGGGAATCCGCGCTTCGCCCGCGCGGCTCCGCGCGTCGACGAGCTCGATCTCCTCGCCGAAGGCCGTCGCACGACGCGCGGCGACGCGCGCATCGACGAGCCGGATCTGCTTCGGGTCGAGGTCGGCGGCCCGATCCGCATCGGACCGCGCGCGAGAGAGCTCCCGCGAGAGGGCTTGATGCCCGAGCAGGAAAGCGATCGCGCCGAGCCCGAGCAGGAGCCCCCAGCGTTCGCACGCGTCGCCTCCGACGCCCCGCCCGCGCGCCACGCCTCGGCCCACGACGCACCGCGCCCCGCCGACGAGCGCGCCGATCGCGAGTCCCCCGAGCGCCGCGGCGGCGCTCCCGCCCCGATCCGCCTGGACGATTCCCGCCGCGTGGGCCAGCAGGAGCAGCAGCAGCAGGCCCGTGGCCCCCAAGTCGTCCCCTCGCGGCGTAGGCCGCCCGTGCCGGGGCGGCCCCTCGCCCCGCCCTGCCCGGCGCGTGGGAGCCCGGGAACGCCCCTTCGATGCGCGGTCGAGGATGCGGTGCGAGCTCGTGCCGCGCGCGCCGGGTCCCGTGGTTCACGCAGCCGGAACGCGCGGTCCCGGGTCGAACGAGCGCACGACGATGTCGCACGCTCGCACGGAGCTCAGGCGATCGGCGTCGGGAGGGGCGCAGGGACTGGAGCCGGAAGGGGATCCGGGAGGGGCACCGCGACCGGAGTCGAAATCCGAGGCGGCATCGGAATCGATGTCAGTGGAGGGTGCGTCGCGTCGGACCGACCGGGGTCTGGGGGCGCATGCGCTGGGCATAGGCCGCCAGGACCTCGAGCACCTCGTCGAGCTTCTCGAGCTCGCCCGAGAAGGCGCCGAGCAGGCGCTCGACCTCGCGCACGTCGCGCAGGCTGCGCTCGACCTGGGCCTGCGATTCCGCCTGCAGCGTGGCGGCGAGGACGGCGCCACGGATCAGCGCCGGCGAGCTGCCGCGACCGAGCTCTCGTTGGGCTGCGACGAGGTCCGGGACGAGACGGGCCGCGAGATCCCGGGCCACGCCGGCGGCCGCGAGACGCGCCGCCCACTCCTCGGGCTTGCGCGGATCGGGACGCGCGGGCTCCGCCGCCGTCGAGCCCAGACCCAGAGTCTGCCGCCACCTTCGCCAGATCGACCCGAGCTCCATCGCCGCTGCATCCCCGAAAGCCGCCCGCGTCGGGCGGCCCGTCTCCGCGCCCCTCCGGCGCGCTGCTCTGGCTCGGGGAGGAGCAAGTTCGGTGCCACGCGGAGCCCCCCGCGAAGGGGGTCGACGGGATCCGGGGGGAAGCGGATTGCCCTCTCTGGGCAATCGAAGCCCTCGCCGTCGTCGGGGGTGGTGCCGGCCCGGGTCGAGCGCCGACCACGGCGGGCCGAGCCGCGATCGGCAGCGGGGCGGCAGGCGCGGGATCCGCAGGGGGAGCCCGGCCCGGGTGCTCAGTCGCGCCAGGCCATCGGGACCCGCGCCTCGTCGGCCTCGGCCTCGAGCACGTCGCGCTGGCGCTCGGTCTCGTCGAACAGGGCCTCGAGCTCGTCGCGGCGACGGGTCCGGTTCGGGTTGGTCGCGTCGAGCTCGTTCACGATCGCCTCGCGGCGGGCGGTGAGCTGTGCGAATTGCCGGCGCCACTGATCCTCGGTGCGGCCGGCCTTCAGGATGCCGGCCTCGACGAGGCCGTTCGGGGTCAGCGTGACGATGCCCGCGACGGGATCGACGTCGTAGCGGAAGTGGTTGAAGTAGGAGAGGCCGAGCAGGCCCTGCGACATCGACGGGCTGACCGTGGCCGGCACGTTCTCTGCGCGAGCGCCCCCGAGATCGACACTTTCGAGGGTCACGAGCTTCTGCTGCACGACGCCGTTCGCCGTGCCGTAGAAGCCCGTCCGGCGCCCCTCGAGATCGAGCTCGAGCTGATCGGCGACCCAGCGCGGGATCACGACGTCGGAGGCGCCGGTATCGATGTGGAACGGCGCCGTCACCCGATCGTTGAGCCGGACCTGGACGAGCATCGACGTGCCCGCGCGCTCGACGGGGATCCGAAAGGTCTTCGCGGCCCCGCTCCCACGCGGCCCCTGCTTCCGGGCCCCGGTCCGCGTCGTCGTGGCGGCCGTCGGCGCCGGCGCGGCCGGCGCGCCGTCGTAGCGTTGGATCTCGGGGCCGGAGCCCTCCTTGCGCAGGCCTGCCTCGGCCTGGGCCCTGTATTCGTCGGGGACCTGGTTCAAGTCCTGGGCGAAGTGAAGGCGTCCCGCGGCGTCCTTCCACTGGTAGATCTCGGCCGCCGAGCGCCCCGCGAGGGCGAGCACGAGCAGGGCCGCGAGCAGGCTCGCCGGCCCCCGTCGAATCGAGGACTCTGCCATGAGGTCGTCCGCCGGAAGTGGGTCCGCCCCGCCTATCGGAGTCGCCGCGCGAACGCTTGACCCTCGGCGAGGCTCAGCGGATCTCGTCCCCGGTCGCCGGGCCCTCGGCCGGCGCGGCATTGCCGTCGAGCTGCGCGTCGCCGGCGGCCTCGAAGGCCTCGAAGAAGCGGCGGATCGCCTGGGCATCCTTCGGCGAGATCCCCGGCACGGCCGCGAGAGCCGCCTCCGAAGCGCTGCGGACGGCGCGCAGGGAGCCCAGGGTCTTGAGGAGTGCCCGCCGCTTCCCCGGCCCGATCCCGGGGAGCTCCTCGAGGATCGAGGTCATGTTGAGCCGTGAGCGCAGATCGCGCTGGTATTCGATGGCGAAACGATGGGACTCGTCGCGCACGCGCTGGAGCAACAGCATGCCCCGGCTGCTCGGCGCGAGCTGGATCGGATTCGCGCGCCCGGGTCGGAAGATCCGCTCCGCCTTGAGCCCGCCACCGCGCTTGACCCGCACCGACGGCGAGAGCTCGTCGCGCTCCTTCGAGATCCCGAGCATCTCGACCGCGAGCCCCGCATCGGCGAGCGCCGCCATCGCGACCCCGAGCTGCCCGCGCCCGCCGTCGACCATCAACAGGTCGGGGAGCGGCTCGGTCGCGACGCGCTTGAGCCGCCGGTCGAGCATCTCGCGCAGGCAGGCGTAGTCGTCCCCCGCCGCCGCCTCACGCATGCGATACCGCCGATAATCCTGGGTCAAAGGCTCGCCGTGCTCGAACACGACCCGGCTCCCGACCGCGAGCGTCCCCTGCAAGTTGGAGACGTCGTAGCACTCGATCCGCACCGGCCGGACGGCGAGCCCACAGCGCTCCGCGAGCTCGTCGATCGCCGTGTCGATGCTCTCCCGCGCGGCGAGGCGCGAGGCGAGCGAGAGGCTGGCATTGCGCTCTGCGATCTCGAGGAGCCTCCGGCTCGCGCCGCGCTGGGGCGTCCGAATCTCGACGACCTGGTCGAAGCGCTCGCGCCAGAGGGCGACGAGGGCGCCCTCGTCGTCGTGCGGGGCGGAGGTCAGGATCTCCCGCGGCGGCGCGTGGCCCGCCCCGGCGCCGTAGAACTGGCCGAGGAACGAGCTCAGGACCTCACCGTCGTCGAGCTGGACGTTCGAGAACGAGAAGCCCCGCGCGCCGATGACCCGGCCCTCGCGGACATGCAGGGCCTGGACGTCGACCTCGCCGCCCTGGCGCGCGAGGGCAAAGACGTCCCGGTCGACGCCGCCCTCGGTCACGATCTGCTGGCCCTCGATGGTGCGCTCGACCGCCGCGATCCGGTCGCGCAGGCGCGCGGCGTCCTCGTAGCGCTCCTCGCCGGCCGCCGTCTCCATCTCGCGCTCGATCTTCTCGACGAGCTCCCGCGAACGCCCGCGCAGGAAGAGCACCGTCCCGCGCACCTGCTCGGCGTACGCCTCCTGCGTCGTCAGCCCGCAGCACGGCCCGAGGCAGCGCTTCATCTCGTACTCGACGCAGGGCCGCCCGCGGCGCGCGTAGTCGTTGAAGGTCGCCTGGGTACACGAGCGCAGCGGAAAGAGCCGCTGCAGCTTCGAGAGCGAGCTCTTGAGCGCGACGCTCGACGTGTACGGCCCGAAATACTGGGCGCCGTCCTTGCGAAAGCGGCGCACCATCGTGACGCGCGGCCAGTCCTCGCCCTCGTCGATGCGGAGCGCCAGGTACTGCTTGTCGTCGCGGAGGCGGACGTTGAAGGGCGGTCGATGCTGCTTGATCAGCTCGTTCTCGAGCAGCAGCGCCTCCTTGACATTCCCCGTGACGACGACCTCGACCGAGGCGGCGCGGCGCA
>JBIPOQ010000304.1:0-4911 GCA_044379055.1 Myxococcota bacterium | reverse complement strand
AGCGGGAGGTCTGGCGGCGTCCGATCGCCAGCGGCAGCGCGAGGATCCCCAGCAGCAGCGTGGCCACCGGAAAAGCGAAGCGGCGATGGAGCTCCGATCGCGCCTCGAGGCTCCGCTCTCCGATCGAAGTGTTTCGCGCCAGACCCGTCAGGGTTGAAAAGGACGCGCTCTTGAGGCGATCCTCGAAAGGCAGATCCGTCGTCGCCGGCGGCTCGGGGATGAGCATGCGAAGGCGCTCGAAACGCAGGGCGCGAGGCGCCGCGTGGGTGTTCGTCAGCAGGAGGCCGTTCTGGAGCTCGATCTCGGGCCTTCCGTCCCCGCCCGGCGCGAGCGCTGCGGTCTGCGAGAAGAGGGTCTCGCCGACCGATGGCATCCAGAGGAGCACGCGGCCCAGGATTCGACCCTGGCCTGAAACCTCGCGCGCCTCGATCTTCCACTCGCCGAATCGGTGGACGGCGTTGGGCTCGATCGAGGCGAACGGATTGCCCTCCGCCAGCTCGCGGACCGCGAGATTCATCGCGCGCTGGGCCATCGGCGACACGACGAGGCTCAATCCAAGGGCGATGCAGGCCAGCGCGCCGCCGAACGCAGCGACGGGTCCGATCAGACGCCGCGGATCGAGTCCCAGCGCCGCGAGGACCAGGATCTCGCGATCGGCGACCAGACGCCCCAGCCCGACGAGGCCCCCGACCAGGACCGCGAAGGGCAGCATCAGGGCCACCAGCGTCAGGGCCTGGCACGCGAGGATCCAGGCGACGTGTGCCGGGCCCGCGCCCCGGTTGATCACCAGCTCGGTATAGGCGGGGAGATCCCGGGTCAGGACGACTGCGGTGAACACCGCGAGCGCCAGAGCGGTGGGCACGAGGAGCTCTCGGGCAATGGACCGATAGAGGATCGCTCGAGGCACGAGGGACCCCGGGTTCACCGAATCTCGGGCGGAAGTCGTGCTCAGGGGGCGCTCCAGGGGCGGGCCGACATCGAGGGTGTGGGATCGAGCGACCTAATCCCGGTCGATCTCGCTCGACCCCCTCAATCTTCCCTCGATTTAAACCGATTCGCGATCAGAGCTTCACAAACGGACAGAGCTGGGCCAAGGTATGTCATCTTGGGGGGAGATCGTATTTGCACGCCATCATCTTGAGCGCGGGGCAGGGCAAGCGTCTCATGCCCCATACCCGGAATCTTCCCAAGTGCCTCCTGCCCGTTCAAGCTGATCGCCCGGTCCTCGAAGTCCAGCTGCGCGCGCTGCGCGACGCGGGCATCGAGCAAGCCCGGGTCATGGTCGGCTTCCAGGCCGAAAAGGTCGAGGCCTTCCTGGCGACCCGCCCGGTCCCCGAGGTCGAGGTCCGGACGATCTTCAATCCCTTCTTCGACTCGACCGACAACCTGGTCACGGCCTGGCTGGCGCGTCCCGAGATGAAGGGCGAGTTCCTGCTGATGAATGGCGACACGGTCTTCGAGCCCGACGTGCTCCGGGGCCTGTTGGCCCGACCCGAGGCGCCGATCACCCTCGTCGTCAACGGCAAGCCGCTCTACGACGCCGACGACATGAAGGTCTCGATCGGGAGCGACGGCCGGATCCGGGCCGTGTCGAAGACGCTCAGCGAAGGCAGCGTCAACGGCGAGTCGATCGGTCTGATGCGGTTCTGCGGAGAAGGAATCGAGGCGTTCCGGGCGGGTCTCGACCACGCCGTGCGGACGCAGCGCGGGCTGAGCGCCTACTACCTCTCCGTCATCAACGAGCTGAGCGCCAAGGTCGACGTCGAGACGTCGATGATGACGGGCCTCTGGTGGGGCGAGCTCGACTCGCCCGAGGACCTGCGAAAGCTCCGCGCGGAGCTGGCCGAGCGGACTTCGCTGTTCGAGGGCCCTGAGTACGGACTGGCCGCCGCTTCGGCCGATCCCGCGCCCCTCGCGCGCCGTGATCGGAAGAGCGGGACCCGTGAGCGAACCGCCGCTCGGCGGATCTCCGCCGTAATGGCGCGCGGCTCCTGAGCCGCGTCGGCGCTAGGCGGGCTGCGCTTCTCCGTACGACTTCCTGAAGCACGACAGGGCGACTTTCCGACTCCGATTCCGTCTCGAATCGCGGCTCGAGACGAGCGTGCGGAGCGATCTGGTCGAGCCGCAGGCCGGCGGCGGGCCTCGCCGCTTTGATCGCGACGCTCGATGCCTTCTGCCGCGCTCGCGGTCGAAGGCCACGCGCCCACCCCGCTCGACGAAATCCTGGCGGGCTGCGTCCGACCGTGCGCTGCGCGCGCGGCTCGTTCGCTGTGGTAGGTTCTGCCTCCGGTAGGACTCATCCGGACGATCTCCAAACGAATTCCGACAGACCTCGGGCTGCTCCGATTGGAGATCACCGATCCTCGATGACGAAGACGAGCCCCCTTCCCGCGTCTGCCTATGCGACCTTGATCGATCCGGAGACGATCAGCGCGCGCGCCGAGGTGTTCGGCCTCGACGCCCACGAGCGGCTCCGGCGGAGCTTCGAGAACGGCGGCCTCGGGCTCGTCGGCATCGACCAGGTCGGCGCGCTCGGAGCGGAGCGTGTCGTCGCGCTCAGCACGAGCCACTTCTACGACGAGCGGCTGATCGCGGCGGTCGCCGGACACGCCCGTGACCTGCTCCTCCTCTCCTCCGAGAGCGAATCGGCGCCCATCGCCGTGGGCGTCGCCGGCGCGGCTTGCCGGGTCGACCCCCTGATCGCCGCGATGCGCTGCGGGGAAGACCCCCGCGAGCGGGCGCGCGCCGCCGGGATCGAGATCCTCTCGCCGACCGACCTCGTCTCTGGCTACGACGCGAAGCTCCGGAAGCTCTCGCCGCCCTTCGTCCTGCCGGCCGATCCCGAGCGGGTACACGAGATCCAGGACCGGATCTTCGATGCCTCGTACAAGGGGGTCACCGATTTCGTCACCAAATGGGTCTGGCCCGTCCCGGCGAAGCTCGTCACGGCGGCGTGTGCCCGACTCGGCATCTCGCCGAACGGCCTGACGCTCCTGAGCTACGGCCTCGCCCTCTTTGCAGGCATCGCCTTCTGGGAGGGGGACTTCGCGATCGGGCTCGTCAGCGCCTGGCTGATGACCTTCATCGATACCGTCGACGGCAAGCTCGCCCGGGTCACGCTGACGACGAGCCGTCTCGGCGATGTCCTCGACCACGGCCTCGATCTGGTCCATCCGCCGCTCTGGTGGGCGGCGTGGGGCGCCGGTCTCGCGACTGCCGGCTCCCTCTTCGGACCCTACGCCGGGTGGGTCGCGGTCGTCTTCGGCGGCTACCTCGTCGGTCGGTTGCTCGAGGGGGCGTTCATCCTCGCGTTCGGCCAGGAGATGTTCATCTGGCGGCCCTTCGACCTCCGGTTCCGCCTCGTGATCGCCCGCCGCAACCCCAACCTCGTTCTCCTGACCGGCGCGACGCTCGCCGGTCGCCCCGATCTCGGCCTCATCGCGGTCGGAATCTGGACGCTCTCCTGCATCGCCATCCAGCTCGTCCGCATCGCTCAGGCCGCGGCGTATCGACTGCAGGGCCACGAGATCTCGCCGTACTCGGGCTGACCGGGGCGCTCCCTCTTTCTATTGCGCGGGAGGCTGCGCGGGCGGCGGCGTCGCCGGCTCCGGCGCGAGCTCGGCGGCGCGCTTCTCGAGCATTCTCATCAGCTCGTCCTCGTTTTCCCGAGCGACCTGGGCGCCGAGCTGGGCGCCTTGCTGCGTCAGCTGGGGTCCGAGCTGGATCATCTTCTTCCCCGTCGGCGTTTTGTAGAAGACGATCAGATCGCGGATCTCGGCCTCGCTGAATGCCTCGGCGTACATCGCGACGACCTTCCCCTCGAAGCGCTCCCAGGTCATCGTCTTCTCGGCCCAGGCGATCAGCACGTCCCGGAACGGCACCAGCGTCGGATTCTGCTGCAGCATGACGTCCGTCATCGTCGTCGCGCCGCCCACCATGCTGCGCTCGACCTCCATCAGCTCGAGCAGCTCCGTCGTCGCCTTGCGATGGGAATCGGAGACTTCGCCGGAGGCGGAGAGGGCGAAGAACATCGAGACGACCACCAGAAAAATACGCATCGTTCCTCCATACGAACACGAGTTCGAACGGGGCGAGCCTAGCACGGGGAATGGCTGGCAGGCCCGGCGATCGGGCTGGATGGCGCGTTTCGTCTCGCTCTTCGGTCCTGCAAGATCTCCAATCCAGTCGACACGCGATCGTGTCGTGTGATACGGTGCGCGCCGGGAAGGGATCGGCACAGGAGGAATCCGCCGTGCATCCCGTCGCCCTTTCCCGCTCCCGAAGACTTCGCCTTCTCGTCCTGCTCGTCGCGAGCGTGCTCGCATTCTGCGCCTCCACCGCTTCCGCCGTCTCGTTCGAGGTGACGGAGCTCGGCGGCTGCGTGCCGGACCCGATCAGCGGAAGCTGCCTGGGCCAGGAGGTCACCGTCGGGCTCCGGATCGGCTCCGAGCCGGGTGAGAACGTGGCCGCCATCGGCGCATCCGTGTACGGGTACGACGAGTCCGTCGCCGACTTCGTTCGCGGCAGCGCCGTGCGTTCGATCTTTCACGCTTTCGCCGATCCGGCGGTCGGCGCGCTCGATGGCTTGCCGAATCTCGTGGGTCCTTCCTTGACCGAATCGGAGATCGGGGCCAGAGGCCGTCGCGTCCTGATCATCATGGCGAGCGACTTCGTCGGCCACCGCGAGAATCCCCTCGATCCCGGACTGAACGGTGTCGTCGGCGGCGGCGATGCGCAGATTCGTGTGACCTTCCGGATCCTCGGCGTCGGGCAGACCGTGCTCACGATCGACACCCGCTACAACGGAGATGCCGTCGTCTATTCAGATCGGAGTCCCAACCTCGGCCATTCGAATACCGTGCAGATCGTGCTTCGAAGCGATGGTCTCCCGTACGTCGTGCCCGAGCCGGG
>JBIPOQ010000303.1:0-4914 GCA_044379055.1 Myxococcota bacterium | reverse complement strand
TGGAAGAGCGCGCGGCGACGACGGCATCGCCTGAACCGATCGGAGGTTTCGCGTCCGCGCGGATCCATCTGGATCTGCTCCGGCATCCGCTCGAAACCTTCGAGGCGATGGCGGCTCGCGGCGATCGGGTCGCGGTGATCGCCGTTCCCTTCCGTCCCGGCGCGCGGCGCGTCGTCTTTGCCTTCGGACGGGAGGCGAACCGCGCGATCCTCTCCGATCCCGAGACCTTTCGGACGACCGGCCAGGGACTCTCGGGCCCCCGCGGCTCGGCGCTGCGGCGCATCCGCAACGGCCTGACGCGGACCCGCGGCGAGCGCCATCGATTCCTGCGCGCGCTCTTGCTCCCGAAGCTCCAGCGCCGGGCCGTGGACGCCATGGCCCCGCGCATCGCGTCGATTCTCGACGAGCAGCTCGTGGGCTGGCAGCCGGGGACGACGATCGACCTCGGGCGGGAGACCAAGACCCTCTCGCTCCGGATCGCGAGCGAGCTCCTCTTCGGCATCGAGGACCGGGATCGGGCCGTGCGCTTCGGCGCGCTCCTCGGCGAGTTCATGCGCCGGAGCTATCGCCTCGACGTACTCGCGACCCGCTGGCTCGGCGCCGTTCCCGGTACGCCCTATGCCGGCCTCGAAGGCCTTGCAGGCCGCCTCGATGCGGAGGCCCGGTCGCTGATTGCGCTGCGCCGGCGCGGGCGGGGCGGAGAGGATCTCCTCACGGCCTTGATCGAGGCGCGCGATGCGGGCGGACTCGGTCTCGACGACGACGATCTCGTCGGTCAGGTCACGCTCCTCTTCGGCGCGAGCTACGAGACGACGGCCCAGGCGCTCCTGTTCAGCCTCGTCCTGCTCGCGCAGGCGCCGCGGGAGGCGCTCGCGCTCCGCGGAGCGCAGGCGACGGGCGGAGCGGAGGCGCGCGCCGAGGCGCGTTCGAACGTCGTCCGAGAGGCCCTGCGCCTGCTCCCGCCCGTGCCCTACACGATCCGCATCGCGCGCCGCGATACGACGCTCGAGGGCGTCGCGGTCCGCCGGAGCGATCGCGTCCTCGTCAGCCACTTTCAGGCCCACCGGCTCGCGGAGTGCTTTCCCGACCCCGAGCGGTTTCGCCCGGAGCGCTGGCGCGACGCTCGGCCCGGCCCCTACGACTACTTTCCGTTCAGCGCGGCGCCGCGGATCTGCATCGGCGCGGGCTTCGCTTCGGAGGTCCTCGAGCAGGCGGTCGGCGAGATCGTCCGGCGCTTCGACTTCCGGCTGCCCGAGGGCCTGCGGATCGACCCGACGGTGCGGGTCACGCTCGGCCCCCGCGCCGCCGTCCCCCTTGAGCTCGCCGCGCCGACGGGGACCTTCCGTCGGGCTCGCCTCTCCGGCGAGCTCGCGCGCTGGATCGACCGCGCGACCGGCGAAGCGGACGGCGCGCCCCGGCCTTGAAGGGCCGACGCCCGAGGTCGACGCCGCGCCCGAGGGACGCGCCGATCAGCGATCGGCGTTCGACGCCCGCGACTCGGCGACGAGCGCCGCCCGCCGCGACAGCAGGTATTGCCGGACCTCCGCGAGCTGCTCCGCGTCGAGCAGTCCCGCAAAGCTCGGCATGCCGCGGTCGAGCAGGCTGCCCTCAAGCACGAGGGTCGGGAGGATCTCGTAGACCGCGGGCGCCGAGCGCCGCAGGTCCGGGACGACGCCGCCCGAGATCGCATGCGGGCCGTGGCAATGGCCGCAGAAGCGGGTGTAGACCCTTCGGCCGGCTTCGATCCGCTCGGGCTCGAGGGGCGCGTCGATCGGGACCACCGGCTGCGCGACGAGCGAGCGCGCGGGGTCCGGGGCGGGGAGGGTCGCGGTGCCGCCGAGCTTCCAGGCGAGCACGCGTCCCGCATTTCCGCTCTCGAGCACGGCGGCCGGCGGGTCGCCGCTCGCGAGGCCCATGCCGCCGCCGATCCCGGCGACGACCGCGACGTACTGCTCGCCGTCGATCGCATAGCTGATCGGCGGCGCGATCACGCCGGTCCCGGTTGGAGCCTCCCAGAGCGCCTCGCCGTTCGTCGCCCGATAGGCGCGCATCCGGCCGCTGCCCGTCCCCTGGAAGACGAGGTTGCCCGCGGTCGCGAGGGTGCCGCCGTTGGCGAGATGGCGATGCTCGACGCGCCAGACCTCGCGGCCCGCGCGCGGATCCCAGGCGACGAGCGCGCCGACGCTCCGGCCGCCGACCATCGACTCGGCGCCGCCGACGGGGTCGGCGCCGGTGTTGAAGAGGCCGGGGCGGTGGACGAACTCGGGATCGACGCGGTAGCCGAACGGCACGTCGAAGATCGGGAGATAGACGAGACCCGTCCCGGGATGGAACGACATCGGATGCCAGTTGTGGCCCCCGGCGGCGCTCGGGCGCAGCACGACGGCTTCGTCCGCATAACGTGCGTTCGGGGCCTCGACCGGGCGGCCGGTCTCGAGATCGACGTGCGTCGCCCAGGTCACGGGGACGTAGCTCTTCGCCGAGAGGAGCTCGCCCGTCGCGCGGTCGAGGACGTAGAAGAAGCCGTTCTTCGGGGCCTGCATCAGGACCTTCCGCGGTCGGCCCTCGAGCTCGAGATCGGCGAGCAGCAGGTGCTGCGTCGCGGTGTAGTCCCAGACCTCGCCGGGCGTCGTCTGGTAGTGCCAGACGAGCTCTCCCGTGTCGGGGCGAAGCGCGAGGATCGAGGCGAGGTAGAGATTGTCGCCCGCGCTGCGGAGCGCCTGCGTCCAGGGGCCGCCGTTGCCCGTGCCGACGTAGAGCAGGTCGAGCTCCGGGTCGTAGGCCATCGAGTCCCAGACCGTTCCGCCGCCGCCGAATTTCCACCACTCGCCGCCCTGCCAGGTCGGCAGTGCGCTCTCGAGGGCCTTCGATTCCTGAGGCTTCGCGGGATCGCCCGGCACGGTGTAGAAGCGCCAGGCGAGCTCGCCGGTCGCGGCGTCGTAGGCGGAGACGTAGCCCCGCAGACCGAGATCGGCGCCGCCGTTCCCGATCACGACCTTGCCCTTCACGACGCGCGGCGCGCCCGTGATCGCGTAGTCCTGCTTCGGGTCGGTCGTCTGGGTCTGCCAGATCGTTTCGCCCGTCTTCGCATCGAGGGCGATCAAGCGACCATCGAGGGTCCCGACGAAGACACGGCCCTGCCAGAGGGCGACGCCGCGATTGACGACGTCGCAGCAGGCATGGGCCCCGGCCCGGCCCGAGACCTTCGGGTCGAAGCGCCAGAGCGTGCGGCCCGTCCGGGCATCGAGCGCGAGGACGATGCTCCAGGAGCCGGAGACGTACATCACCCCGTCGTGGACGATCGGCGTCGCCTCCATGCCCCGCGTCGTCCCGGTCTCGGTCGTCCAGGCGAGCGAGAGGCTCGAGACGTTCGTCTCGGCGATCTGTCCGAGGGGGCTGAAGCGCTGCTCGCCGTAGGTCCGGCCGTAGCTCAGCCACTCGTCTCGATTCGCATCGGCGTCGCGGAGCGCCTCGTCGGTCGGGCCGACCTGCGCCGGCGCGCCTTCGCGGACGTTGCAGCCGACGGCGACCCCGAAGAGTCCCAGGAGCGCGATGCAGAGCACGCCGACGAACCTGCCGCGCGCACGAATCTTCTCCACGGATCCGACCTCCCTACCGTGCCCGACGAGGTTCGGGCGCGGCAGGGACACTATGCGAGCGACGCAGCGCTGCCCATGGCTCCCGTCGACTCGGGAAGCGTCGACTCCAGGGCCGGATCGAGCGAGCCGACGCCGGCGGATCGGAAGAGCCGCTCGACGTCGAGGATCTGGATCAGGTCCGTCTGGTCGTGGCGGCGTACGATCGAGGAGACGAGCAGGTCTGCCGAACGCTCCCCCGACTCGAGGCCATGGAGCGGTCGGGGCAGGATCTGATCCGCGTCGACGCTCGCGACGGAATCGATGTGATCGACGGCGACGGCGAGGTTCTCCTGCGCGCCCCGCAAGATGACGACCATCTGTCGCCCGCGCCCGCGCACGTCCCGCAGCAGACCGTCGAAGCCCTGGAGCAGGTCCTTCAGCTCGAAGCCCCGGGCGCGCTCGAACAGGCGCCGCGCTCCCGTCGCGTCTCCCCGGCGGGCGAGCTCGCGCCCCGACTCGACGACTGCATGGAGACGCTCGTCCGGTCCCTGCAATCGGGCGACCGCGCCCCCGAGCCCCGGATCGGCGGGGCCGAGCGCCTCGAGCCAGGACCGGAGACCACAGGCGCGCAGCTCCTTCTCGTATTTGATCGCGTCCCTGCAATCGGGATCCGCCGCGAGCGTCCGGATCCATTCGACGTGCTCGTCCCGGTGTGTCGAGAGGTCGCGATTGAGGCTTTCCAGCTCGTCCTGGAGGCATGAGAATCCCAGTCGCAGGCGAAGATCGAGGATGGGCACCACGGAATCCCGGAGCTGCATCATCCCGAGAATCCAGCCCGGCGCCCCGGAGATCGGATAGGTGTCCTGCAGCTGTGTCATCTCGGCGACCGACTCGATCGGGACACCGTACCGTTTCGCCTGAACACGGAACGTGACGAATTGCCTCCTCGTCGCATCGGCTCCGTCGGACTCGAAATCGTCTCTCGTCATCTCCCGAACCTCCTCGAGGCGACGCCTTCCGTCGCCTTCGCATGCTCCGCTTGTCGGTCGGCCGGAAGGCTTTTGGATCCGGTGAAACTTCCATCAGTAAAGAAAATTCCGTCGTCGTCGAAAAAGAGCACGGGAATGTGTCGACACGAGGTCGTGTCCTCGGGTCGGAGACCGGTGATCCGGGCGCGCAATGGGGTGGGATCCGATGGCCGAAATCCTCGAAGATCATCAGGAGCTCTGCGGCGACTTCGTGGTCGAGACGCGCGAGACGCTCGGGAATCTCGAGCCGCTCCTGCTCGAGCTCGAGCGCAGCACTGCGAGCTCCGGCGCCATCGACCCCGCCCGGG
>JBIPOQ010000029.1:0-14617 GCA_044379055.1 Myxococcota bacterium | reverse complement strand
CGTCGTCGCCGTCGCCGACGTAGCGCTCGATGCGGAGCCAGGTCATCTCGCGGTGCTTGATCGCCTGCTGCTCGCCGACGATCGAGACGTTGTTCTCGACATAGCAGGCCGTGATGCAGGCGGAGCAGCCGGTGCACTTGTCGTTGTCGATCGTCATGCCCCAGCGATAGGGCTGTTCCGGGTCGGCATCGTTGCCGGCATCGAACTCGAAGGGCGGACCCGAGAAGTGGTGGCCGCCTTCGGCTTCGTGACCGCCCTCTTCCCCATGGGCCGCGGCATCGCCTTCCGCGTGCTCCGAGGCGGACGCCGGGGTCGCCGCGAGGAAATGGGCCAGCCCGCCGGCCTTCGCGAGGTCGTGGAGCGCGAACTCGGGGGCGAGGCCGCGCTTGCGCTGATTGTCGGTCCACTGCGAGAGCGCGAGCCGCCGGAAGCGGCCGGCCTTCGTGACCGTCGCCTTCGCGGAGAGGAAGGCCTGTCCGCCCGCCTCGTCCATTGCCGCCGGCAGGATGTCGGCGAGGTTGACGCCGCGCGCGACGCCGGGCTGCGGCTGCTCGTCGCCGGCCATCGAAGCGTAGTGGCCGACCGTGTGGCCCTGACCGATCGGGATCGCGATGACGTCGTCCGGGATCCCGCCGCGCGGGAAGACCGAGACGTCGACGGAGCCGGCCTCGGTCGCGACCGTGACGACGTCGCCGAAGCCGACGCCGAGCTCGGCGGCCTTGTTGTGCGAGATCTCGACCCACGAATTCCAGGAGAGCTTCGTGACCGGGTCGGGCACCTCCTGATTCCAGGGCAGCGCCGCACCGCGGCCGTCGCCGTAGTAGGAATGCGGGAAGGCGATCAGCGTGAATTCGCCCGGGCCGGCGAGGGTCGGGGCTCCCGCCCGAACGCCCGACAGGCCTTCGACGAAGCCGACCGTGCGCACCGGCATCGCGCCGAATTCGCCGCCGCGCGCGAGGGCATGCCGCCAGCTCGTGTTCGACCAGTTGGCCTCGAGCACGCTCTTCCAGCTGCCGGCGGGCAGCGCCGCCGCCGCGTCACCGCCGATGGCGCGCGCCGCGGAGAGCAGCGTGTCGCCGATCGCCTGGGTGTCGAAGAGGGGGCGGATGGTCGGCTGGACCAGCGAGCGCACCCCGGGCCGCGGGCTCGCGTCGCCCCAGCTCTCCATCGGCGTGTGGTCGGGCAGCAGCAGGTTCGCGCGCTCGGTCGTTTCGTCGGCGAGCGGCGCGAGGGCGACCACGAGCTCGACCTTCGCGAGGGCCTCGCGGAAGCCGAGGGCCACCGGCAGCGAGTAGACGGGGTTGAGGTCGTGGATCACCAGACACTCGACCTGGCCCGCGTTCATCTTCTCGACGAGCGACTGGACGTCGGCGAGGCTCGCCGTCCGCTTCGCGTCGACCGCGGGGTACTGGACCGAGGTTCCGATCGCGCCGACCGCCGCGTTGAGCAGCAGCACCGCCGCCGCATCGCTGCGACCCGCCGTCGTCGACGAGGCCACGCCCGGCGGCAGCGCCACCGCGCGGCGCGCACCCGCGAGCTTCGCGGCGAGCTTGTCGAAGAGCGCCGCGTCGATGCCGGCCGCGGCGATCGCCGCACTCTTGTTCGCACCGCTCGCGAGCCCCGCGACCGTCGCATTGCCCCGGGCGGTCGCGACCGCCTGGGCGAGAGCGAGAGCGAGGAGGCCTTCGCTGCCGGGCCGCGCCGGAACCCAGATGTCCGCGTTCGAAGCAGTCAGGTTCTGGCGGGCGCCGATCGCGATCACGCGCGCGCCGCCGTTCGTCTGGGTCGCGACATCGCGGCCCTCGGAGATCTGGCGCGCGTGCTCGACGGGCGAACGACCGGTATCGAGGAAGTCGGAGCCGAAATCGACGACGAGGTCGGCGCCCGTCAGGTCGAAGACGGGCGCGGCGTAGGCGCCGAACAGCTGCTGGCTCGCCTCGAGGAGCGCATGGTCACCGAAGGGCTCGTAGGTCAGTCGACCCGCGATGCCCGCCGCCGCGACGATCTGGTCGAGCAGGCCGTCGAGGGAGGGGCCGACCGGGCCACCCAGGATCCAGGTCTTCGCGGCCGCGCTGCCGAGCTTCGCCGCGAGCTTGCCCTTCGCGTCGTCCCAGCTGATCGGCTGGAGCGAGCCGTCGCTGCTGCGCGTCGCCGGGCCGGCAATGCGGTCGGGGTGATAGGTGCGGCCCAGGCTCGCCTGGCCGCGGGCGCAGAGACGGCCCTTGTTGATCGGGTGCTCGGGATTGCCCTCGAGCTTGATCGGCCGACCCTCGCGGGTCTTGACGTGCAGACCGCAGCCCGTCGAGCACTCGAGGCACGTCGACGCATAGTCGACCGCGATGCCCGGCGTGATCGTCTCCGGCTGGATGACGTACGGGATCAGCTTCTCGGCGGGATCGCTGCAGCCCGCCGCCGCGGCTGCGCCGGCAGAGAGACCCACGATCTTGAGGAACCCACGACGATCGAGTTCGGACATGCGTTTCCCTAGTAGTGGCACTTCAGGCAGTCCTGCGACGCCTGCTGATTGTTCTGTCGGTGGCAGCTGATGCACCAGCCCATCTCGAGCTTCGCGACCGGCACCAGGTATCCCATCTTCGTATCCGGCACGAGATGGAGCTTGTCGATCTCCTCGACCGCGCCGTGGCAGGTCTGGCACTCCACGCCCGCCTGGATGTGGCGGTTGTGCCGGAACTGGACGTGCTCGGGGAGCCGGTGGATCTGGACCCACTCGATCGGCTTCTTCTCTTCCCAGTGCTGCTTCAGGATCCGGATGCCCTCGATCTCGTCGTACTCGGTCGGGAACTGCGCGTGGCAGCCCATGCAGAGCTCGACCGACGGGACACCCGCCGCCTGGGACTTGTCCGTGTCCGAGTGGCAATAGAGACACTCGATCTTGAACTGTCCCGCGTGATGCTTGTGGCTGAAGGGAATCGGCTGCTTCGGACCGGGCGCCTCGGGATCCCAGGCATCGACGGCGGACTGGCAGGCGCTGGCCGACGGCCACTGCTTGTCGAACTCGGCGGGGATCTCGATCTCGAGCGCCGGGTTCTCGGCCTTGAGGGCCTTGAGGCGATGGGCGTCGCAGACGCCCGTGGCGACCTGGACGTTGCCCGACGACGCGTTGGCCGCGCCTTCGCCCGGCGTCGGCCAGCCGGACCAGAAGACGACGGCCGTCGCCAGACCGGCGGTCAGCAGCCCGAAGCAGAGCGATCCCGTCCGTCCGACGCCCGGCGCCGCTCGGCGCGGGGATCGAACGGAACGATGGCGATCGGTTCGGGAATCGAGCGGGGACTCGGGCTTCGATTCGTGCGATTCGTGCATAGACGAGACGCGGCCTCTCGGCACACGACACGAACCACCGCGACTTCTCGGTCGCGGAGCTCGGTGCGCGCGGTGCGTGGACTCCCGGGTCGAATCAGGTCGATCGTGCGGCTGTGTTTCGACGCGGGAGGCGGTTTCGGTCGCGGAGTATGGTGGCCGAGCGTTCGACGAGCGCGCAGCGAATGGTTGCAGGCAGGAACCGGATGGGGACCCGGGGATCGACCCGATCCGGAGCGCGGCGTCTCGGCGCGAATCGCGACCGCCGGAAATCCTGAACGAGAGTTCGCCTCGTGCGCCGTCGGATCGCGGGCAGACGCGAAGCGAGCCGGAAATCCAGCTGATACGCTCGCTCGGCCCTCGCGCGGATTCGCGCGCGTCTGCATGCCGCACGGCCCCTCGACGCCATCGCGATTCGCGTCCCGGGCGCCCGTGCCCGCCGGAGTCAAGCCATGATCGATTTCGAGCCGAGCGAAGAACAGTCTCTCATCATCGAGACCGTGCACCAGTTCGCCGAGAACGAGATCCGACCGCGGAGCCGCGAGACGGACGAGTCGGGCAAGCCGCCGGCGGGCCTGCTCGCCGCGGCCCACGAGCTCGGCCTCGTCGCCAATGGGCTGCCCGAGGCCGAGGGCGGCGGCGGATCCCGCTCCGCCGTGACCGGCGCGCTGATCGCCGAGGAGCTCGGCTGGGGGGACATGGCCCTCGCATTCGCCGTTTCGTCGCCTTCGCTCGTCGGATTCCCCGTCGCGGACCACGGCAGCGCGTCGCTCCGCAAGCAGATCCTGCCCGGTCTGCTCGGCCCGAGCTTCGTCCCCGGCTCGCTCGCGATCGTCGAGCCCCGATTCGACTTCGACGTCTACCACCCGCACACCACGGCGAAGCGCGACGGCGATGCCTTCGTCCTCGACGGCCGCAAATGCCTCGTGCCCTGGCTCGACGGCGGGCGCCACGTCGTCGTCGTCGCCGCCGAGGCCGGCGCGCTCGCGGCCTTCGTGCTGCCGCGGGACGCGAAGGGCCTCGTCGCGACCCCGGAGCAGAACCTCGGCCTCTGCGGCCTGCCGACGGTCGAGCTCGCGCTCGAGGGCGTCCGAGCGCCTGCCGAGTCCCGACTCGACGCCTCCGACGCCGATCTGCGTCGCGTGATCCAGCGCGGCCGCATCGCGATCGCCGCCACCGCGATCGGCACGGCCCGCGCTGCCTTCGAGGTCGCGCGCGACTACGCCAAACAACGCGAGACTTTCGGCCAGCCGATCGCGACGCGACAGGCGATCGCCTTCAAGCTCGCCGACATGGCGATCGAGATCGACGGCGCGCGCCTGCTCGTCTGGGAAGCGGCGGCCACCCTCGACCGCGGCGAGGATGCGGCGCGCCTCGTGCGACTCGCCCAGGACCAGACCGCCCGCGTCGGGCTCGCCGTCGCCGACTCGGCCGTCCAGATCTTCGGCGGCCACGGCTACATCCGCGACTACCTCCCCGAGATGCACCTGCGCAACCTCGCGGGCCTCGGATCGTTCGAAGGCCTCGCGCTCGTCTGAAACGTCCGAAACGTCGAGCGCCCGGCGCCTTCGACGAAACGCCCTGCAAGGGAGCCATGCCATGCCGATCTGCTTCGAGCCCTCCGAAGGCAGCGTCGTCGCCCAGTCCCACTACCGACGAGTCGCCCTCGAGCAGATGCGACCGATCTCGCGGCGCTACGACGACGCGGAGCACACGCTCCCGCGCGAGTGGGTCGACTACTGGTGGACGGAGGGGCGCTGGGGACCGAAGGGCAAGCCCGCGGCCGCCAACGACGGCTTCATCACGGTCTGCCTCCAGGCCGAGCAGCTCTGCTGGGGCGACGCCGGCCTCTATCTCCGGATGCCGACCCCGGCCCTCGGCGGCTCCGCCGTCAGCGCCGCCGGCACGAAGGAGCAGCAGGCGAAATTCATGGCCGGCTTCCGCGAGCTCGAGGGCCAGCCCATCTGGGGCGCGATGGCGATCACCGAGCCGCAGGCCGGCTCCGACGCCGCCGCGATCGAGACGACCGCGGAATTCGATCCCGCGACCGAAGAGTGGATCCTGAACGGGACGAAGATCTTCTGCACCGCCGGCGAAGGCGCGTCGACGGCTCCGGGCGGCTTCGTCGTCGTCTGGGCGACCCTCGACAAGAGCGCCGGACGCGCCGCGATCAAATCCTTCGTCGTGCCGGCCGGCACGCCGGGCATGCAGCTCATCGGCTGCGAGAAGAAGCTCGGCATCCGCGCCTCGGACACGGCGACGCTGCGCTTCGAGAACTGCCGCGTGCCGAAGGACAACCTGCTCGGCCGCGCCGAGGTCAAGAAGCAGGACCCGACCCGGACGGGAGACAAAGGCTTCAAGGGCGCGATGGCGACCTTCGACGCGAGCCGCCCGATCGTCGCGGCGATGGCGACGGGCGTCGGCCGCGCGTCGCTGGAGTTCCTGATCGAGGAGCTCGCGCGCCAGGGGATCCGGATCCGCTACGACGCGCCGCCGAGAGAGCGCACGGCCATCGAGAAGGACGTCGTCGAGATGGAGGCTGACCTCCAGGCGGCGCGGCTCCTGACCTGGCGGGCCGCCTGGATGATGAACCGGGGCAAGCCCAACAACCTCGAGGCGTCGATCGCCAAGGCGAAGGCCGGGCTCGCGGTCACCAAGATCACGCAGAAGGCCGTCCAGATCCTCGGCCCGGTCGGCTACTCGAAGAAGCTGCTCGTCGAGAAGTGGATGCGGGACGCGAAGATCAACGACATCTACGAGGGCACCCAGCAGATCAACCAGCTGATCGTCGCCCGGCGGATCCTCGACTACTCTTCGTCCGTCCTGCGCTGAAGCCAGTCTCCATCCCCCCGACCTTCGACCTCCGACCCCGTCAGGAATCCCGATGCCGATCGATCAAGAGCTGCTCGACATTCTCGTCTGCCCCGACTCGCGTCAGCCGCTGACGCCGGCGGATGCGGCGCTGCTCGCGCGCCTCAACGGAGAGATCCGCAGCCGACGGCTGCGCAACCGCGGCGGCGAGATCGTCGAGTCGGAGATCCGCGAGGGTCTGGTCCGGGAGGACGGCCGCTTCCTCTACGTCGTCGACGACGACATCCCGATCATGTTGATCGATCAGTCGATCGAGCTCGGCTGACTCGCCGACTGGGCGCGCCCGCCGGGCGCGTTCCGAGAGCTCGTCCGACCGGCGCGCTCGCGGACCGCCGCGTTCGAGCCTACTGCGCGAACTCGCGGCGCTTCAGCTCCTTGACGTACTCGGTCAGCTCGTCGTCGGCGGCGACGACGCGCGAGATCTCCTCTTCGAACCGGACGGCGTCGTCCTTCAGCTTCGCGAGCTCGAAGGGCGTCTCGAGGAATTGCGAGACCTTGCGCAGCAGCGCGAGGGAGCCCCGCGGATTCGGCGTCGCGCTGATGTAATGCGGCAGGCCGGACCAGATCGCGAGACACTCGATGCCTTCCTGCTGCAGCGCATCGAAGACGACGCCGACGATGCCCGTCGGTCCCTCGTAGTTCGACGGCTCGATCTGGTAGCGCTCGAGCAGCTCGGGGTCGCTCGCGAAGCCCGACACGACGACCGGCTGCGAGTAGACGACGTCCGCCAGATAGGCGCCGACCAGCAGGCAGCGCTGCACGTTCATGTCGACCGCGAGCTCGACCACCGCCTCGGAATAGCTCCGCCAGCGGGTATGCGGCTCGACGGCGAGCCCCGTGATGAGCTCGAGCCCATCCGCCGTCACGCCGTAGCGGAACTCGTTCGCCGGCCAGTGGATCGTGCTCGCGCGGCCGGCCTGATAACGGACCTCGGGCCGGCGCACCGTGAAGTCGTAGTAGTCGTCCGGATCGATCTCGGCGAGCGGCACCGTGCGCACGACGTCGTCGACGAAACGCACCGTGCTCGACGCCGACTCGCATGCGTCGTTCCATCCCTCGAAGGCGAGCACGAGCGTCGGCTCGCCGAGAATGGGTCGCACGTGCATGCGCAGCGATCGGTTCATGTCGTCTACGTTGGCACGATTCGACCCCGGCGCACAAGGGAAAAATTCCGGCCTCCGCGACGCCGTCGCGCAAGTCGATCGACCGCGTTCTCAACGCTGGAATCGGTAGCCCCGGCCCCGGACCGAGACGATGTGTGTGGGACGACTCGGATCGCGTTCGAGATGGCGTCGCAGGCGCACGATGAAGCTGTCGATGACCCGTGTCCGGGTATCCGGTCGCAGGCCCCAGACCTCCTGCAGCAGCTCCCCGCGCGTCACCGTCTCTCCCTCGCGGTCCACGAGCGCGCGCAGCAGCCCGACCTCCCGCGTCGTGAGCGTGACCGTCTCGGTCGGCGTTTCGATCGAGAAACGATCGAAGTGGATCACCGCGTCGCCTACCCGGATCTCGGGTTGGGGCTCGCTCGTCGTCTCGACGCCGTCCCAGCGTCGCCGACGCAGCAGCCCGCGCACGCGCGCGAGCAGCTCGTTCAGCTTGAAGGGCTTCGTCATGTAGTCGTCCGCGCCCTCCTCGAGCCCCCGCACGACGTCCGCCTCGTCGTCCTTCGCGGTCAGGATCAGGATCGCGACGAAGTTTCCGGCGGCGCGGGTCCGGCGCGCGACCTCGAAGCCGCTCATCTCGGGGAGCATCAGGTCCAGGATGACGAGGTCGAAGGCGCCGCGCGCCCCGTCCGTGAGGAGAGCGACCGCCGCGCGGCCGTCGCCGACGACGACGGCGCTGTAGCCCTCCTGCTCGAGATTGAAGCGGATGCCGTCCGCGAGATGCGCCTCGTCCTCGACGACGAGGATGCGGGGCTTCGTCTTCACCGACTCCGATGCCACCATCGCCGCCCCTCCTCCGCCCGCTCTCCCGAACGGCGAACGCTCGCGCCGGACCGACTCAGGCGGGCCGCAACGTCACCACGAAACGACTCCCCCGCCCGACCCCCTCGGACAGCGCGACGATGCGTCCGCCGTGCTTGCGCAGCAGCGTGCGGACCACGAAGAGACCGAGACCGAGGCCCGCCGCCTGACGCTGCACGTCGCGCTCGGCGCGGTGGAAGCGCTGGAAGATGCGCTCGAGCTCGTGCCCCGGAATCCCGATGCCGTCGTCGGCGATCTCGACGCGCACGCGCCCATCCCGCCCCTCCCCGACCCCGACGCGGATCCGCACCGGCTCGCGCGAGTACTTGAACGCGTTCTCGAGGAGATTGCGGAACACGAGCCCGAGCTCCGCCGCATCGCCCCGCACGCGAACCGGACGCGTCGCGTCGATGGCGACGGCGACGGCGTCCCGGTCGAGATGGTGCCGCGTGCGCAGCTCCTCGACGTGCTCGGCGAGGAGCGCCGGGAGGTCGACGCTCTCCTGGCGATCGCGCGACCGGGAGCCCTCTTCGGCCCGGGCAGCGGCGAGGACCTGCGCGACGGTGTTCTCGAGCCGGTCGAGATCCTCGCCCATCCGGCCGAGGAACTCGCTCTGCTGCTCGCGCGCGAGCTCGTGCCGGCCGAGGGTCTCGAGGCCGAGCCGGAACGACGAGAGCGGCGTCTTCAGCTCGTGGGTCACCGCATCGAGGAACGCCCGCTGCGATTGATTGAGTCGTATCTCGATCACGACCTTCACCGACAGCCAGACGAGCCCGCCGAAGACGAGCAGGAAGAAGAGCGTGCCCAGCACGAGCAGCACCAGATCGAGGGACGTCAGCGCTTGCGAAGGGGTCGGCGCGTCGCGCCAGACGAGGATTTGCCAACCGACGGAGAGCGCGAGGACGAGCACCATCGAGACGATGCCGATGGAAAGCGGAACTCCGATCGATCGGCGCATCTCGTTCTCCCCGATCGGACCACCGACATCCTCGGCGCGCCCGGTCCCAGTATGCCGCGGATCGCCGTCGCGACCGAGCCGGACGATCCGGTCCGCCCCCTTTTGCGCGCTGGCAGCCACAGCCCCGAACCGCTTCCCTTGCAGGTCCCGACCAAGGAGAGCCCATGTCCGACGCCCAACCCATCACCGGCTGCCGTCCCGGCGACATCGCCCCCCAGGTCTTCGTCTGCGGCGATCCGGCCCGCGTCGCCCGCATCGCCGCCGGCTGGGACGAGCAGCGCACCGTCCGCGTCGTCCGTGAGTACACGATCGTCTCGGGCTCGAAGGACGGCGTCCCGCTCACCGCGGCGTCCCATGGGATCGGCGCGCCCGGCGCCGCGGTGCTCCTCGAGGAGCTGATCAAGCTCGGGGCGAGCACGATCCTCCGGATCGGAAACTCGGGCGCCCTCGACCCGAACGTCCAGATCGGGGACCTCGCGATCACGACCGGCTGCGTCCGCGACGACGGCACCAGCAAGACCTACGTGATCCCCGAATATCCCGCGGTCGCCGACCATCGCGTCGTCGGCGCCCTGGTCGACGCGGCCGGGGCCATCGGTGCCCGTGCCCACACGGGGATCACCTGGTCTCTCGATGCCTTCTACGTCCGCAACGCCATCGCGGGCCCCGGCGGCCGCATGTCGAGCATGTCCGTCGGGGGCTACTGGCCGAGTCCCCTCGAGGCCCGCATCCGCGACATGCAGCAGGCGCGGGTGCTCAACTGCGAGATGGAGGCCGGCATCCTGCTCACGCTGGCAGGACTCTTCGGCGTGCGCGCCGGCGCGATCTGCGTGGTCTCGGACCGGACGCCATGGCCGGGGCCTTCGGCGATCGATCTCGACCACAACATGGGGGACTGCATCGAGGTCGCGACCCGCGCAATGCTGGCGCTTGCTCGGGCTTAGCGCCTGCGTCGTCGCTACAAGACGCGCGCGGCGCGAAGCATCGGACGCGAATGGCTCGCCCCTGGCACGGCCTTCTCGTCACCTCGTCTGCTGCGGACTCGACGGTACGCTGCGCTGGGGCGGGCTCCGGCTGCGCTTGACTTCGCGTCCGATGCTTCGCGCCACGCGCTCGCTTGGGTGCCGGGGGCGCTTCGGGCGGGCGGGGTGCAGGATTGGGAGAGGGTCGCGATCTCGCTGCGATTGGGTTGGCGGGGCGTGGCGGCGCATTCGTCCGTTTCAGCTCGGACCCAACCCACCCCCTCGAAGGCGTGTGCGTCCGGCTCCGCCATCGTCGTTCGAATCGTCGCGGCCCGAACGCTCGCGCCCGACGCGTCCTGGCTCACTGCGAGCGGCCGGCGCGGTGCAGGGGACGCGAAGTCAAGCGCAGCCGGAGGGCGTTCTTGCGCGCGCAGCGGACCGGCGAGTCCGCAGCAGACGACGTGACGAGAAGGCCGTGCCAGGGGCGAGCCATTCGCGTCCCCTGCGCCGCGTCGGCCGCGCCTTGTGAGGCGAACTCCCCGAGCAAGAGATCGATCGAAGCCAGCAAGGCCCGGGTCAGCTTCGAAGGCGCTCGAAGCGCGCGACTTCGGGCCAGAAGAGGGAGGCGGCGCGCCGGACCGTCTCGGGATCGCCCGTCGTGAAGAGGCGCAGGCCCGCCTCGCCGTGGCCGGCGTACTCGGGATGGCGGGCGAGGTAGTCCTCGAGGCTGTCGGCGACGACCTCGGGCTGGGAGAGGATGCGCGCGCCGGGCGGGAGATGATCTGCGAAGAGATCCTCCACGAGCGAGAAATGCGTGCAGCCCAGGATCGCTCGATCGAGGCGCCGCGGACCGACACGGTCCATCAGTGCCGCGACCGTGCCGGCGACGATCGCGTCGAGCGACTCGCGCGGTCGCGCGGCCTCGATCGCAGCGGCGAGCTCGGGGCAGGCCTGGGCGACGACCGTCACCCGCGGACAACGCTTGAAGATCTCCTCTTCGTAGACGCCGGAGGCGATCGTCCGCGTCGTCGCGAAGACGCCGATGACGTCGCGATTGTTCTTCTGCGGATACTGCGGCGTCGTGACGGAGAACGGCGTCTGCGTCGCGGCCTCCACCGTCGGTGCGACGATCCCGACCACGTTGCACCCCGGCCGCTGCGCCTGCGGAAGCCAATCGCGCTGGAGCGCGCGGAGGGCGACGGCCGTCGCCGTGTTGCAGCCGAGGACGACGAGCCGCGCGCCGCGGTCGAAGAGCTGCTCGACCCCCGCGCGCGTGAACGCGACGACCTCCGCCGAGGGCCGGTCGCCGTAGGGGGCGTTCGCCTGGTCGCCGAGATAGACGAAGGCCTGGCGGGGGAATCTCGCATGGAGCGCACGCAGGATCGTGAGCCCGCCGAGCCCCGAATCGAAGACGCCGATCATGCGCTTGCCCGCCCCTCCGCAAGCGACGATAGCGACCTCGCCCGGGAAGTCGCGTCGGCTGGCCGATCGCCGCCCATCTGCCTAGCATCCGGGTCGCTCGAACGACCGCGGGTCCGACCGTCCGCTTCCGCCCGGAGACCGACATGATCCAGAAGATCGATCCCTGTACGCCCCTCGATGCCCGCGAGATCGGAACCTGGTTCGCCGAGACCGACGTGCTCGTCGTCGGCTACGGCGGCGCGGGCGCGAGCGCGGCCCTCGAGGCGAACGCGGCGGGCGCCGAGGTCCTCCTGCTCGAAGTCGCGAGCGCGGGCGGCGGCACGACCGCGCTCTCGGGCGGCCAGATCTACCTCGGCGGAGGCACGCCGATCCAGCGCGCCTGCGGCTTCGACGACACGCGCGAGGACATGGAGGCCTACATCCGCATCGCCGCGGGCGCCAACGCCGACCTCGACAAGATCCGCGTCTACTGCGCGGAGAGCCTCGAGCATTTCGACTGGCTCGTGGCCCAGGGCGTCGTCTTCAATCCCGAATACTACGGCGGCAAGCATACGAACACGCCCGAGTACCAATCCCTCTGCTGGTCCGGCAACGAGAAGGGCTGGCGCGAGTCCCAGGCCGCCCGCCCCGCCCCCCGCGCCCACAAGCCGAAAGCGTTCTGGGAGGACGGCGGGGCGACCTTGATGGCGACGCTCCGCGCGGCGGTCGAGAAGACCCCGATCCGGGTCGAGGTCGACACGCGGGCGCTCACGCTGATCCGCGAGGACGGACGCATCGTCGGCGCATTGTGTCGCCGGGACGGCGAGCTGCGCGCCTACCGCGCGCGACGGGGCGTCGTGCTCTGCTGCGGCGGCTTCATCATGAATCGGGACATGGTCGAGAAATACGCGCCGCGACTGAAGGACGGCGCGCCCCTCGGCAGCGCCCACGACGACGGCAGCGGCATCCTGATGGGCATCGGCGCCGGCGGCGCGGCGCTCAACATGAGCGAGGGCTTCGTCTCGGTCATCTGGTATCCGGACGGCGTCTTCTGCGAAGGCGTCTTCGTCAACGAGCAGGGACAGCGCTTCGTCAACGAGGACTGCTACCACGCGCGGGGGGGCCATCACTGCCTGAACCAGACGGGCCGCAAGGCGTACATGGTCGTCGACGACGCCATCTACACCAAGCCGCCGCTCTACTCCGCGGCCGCGGTCAAGGAGGTCGGCGAGACCTTCGAAGAGCTCGAGCAGGCCGCGGGCTTCCCGGCCGGAACGCTGACGAAGACGATGGCGGTCTACAACGACTTCGCCGCCCGCGGCGAGGACCCGCTCTTCCACAAGCACCGCGACTTCCTTCGCCCCCTCGACCGGCCCCCCTACGCGCTGCTCGATTTCTCGATCGACACGGGGATCTTCTATCCCGCGTTCACCCTCGGCGGCCTCGATACCACGGTCGACGGTGAGGTCCGCACGCCGACCGGCCGCTCGATCCCCGGCCTCTACGCCGCGGGACGCAGCGCGGCGGGCGTGCCGCGCAGCGGCGAGGGTTATGCGAGCGGGATGTCGGTCGGCGACGCGACCTTCTTCGGTCGACGCGCGGGGCGGGCGGCGGCGAAGGGCTGACGATCGACGGGTCCGGGACCGCTCAGTCCGCGACGATCAGCTGGGGATTCCAGACGACCTCCCAGAGATGCCCGTCGGGATCGGCGAAGTAGCCGCCGTAGCCGCCCCAGAAGGTGTCGGCGGCGTGCTTGACGATGCGGGCGCCGGCGCGCTCGGCGCGGGCCAGCAGGATGTCGACCTCGGCGCGGGTCGAGACGTTGTGGCCGAGGGTGACCTCGGTCGAGCTCTTCGGGCCCTCGGGCAATCCGCTGTCGCGGGCGATGCTGCGGCGAGGCCAGAGCGCGAGGCGCAGCCCGCCCTGCAGCTCGAAGAAGACGACGGCGCCGTGCTCGAACTCCGCACCGACGACGCCCTTCGTCTCGAGGCCGAGCCCGTCGCGGTAGAAGCGCAGGGCGCGGTCGAGATCGTCGACGCCGAGGGTGAGGACGGTGAGCTGGGGCTTCATGGGGCGGGACTCCCGAAGGGCGCTGGACTGCGACGATAGTAAAGGTCGACCTTGATGGGTCGAGGCGCGAGGCGCGGTTGGCGGCCCAGGGGACCCATGCGATTTTTTTCGCGTCCGGGTGAATCCTCTGGGCGGCTCGCGGATAGAGGAGAGAGAAGAGGGAGGAGCCTGATGCTCCCCACCCGGAGGAAATCATGAGCAAGCTTTTTCCGCGCAATGAGCACACGGTCGATCGAGGGCTGCGGATCGTCCTCGGCCTCGGACTCCTCTCGCTGGCGGTCGCCGGACCGCAGACGCCCTGGGGCTACGTCGGCCTCGTTCCGCTCCTGACCGGGCTACTCGGCAGCTGCCCGCTCTACACCGTCTTCGGCCTGTCCACATGTCCGATCGCGAAGCCCCGGACGTAGCGCTCCTCGCGCGCACGGCGCGCGGGGAGACCGAGGCGCTCGGGGAGCTCGCGAGGCGTCACGCCCCGAGCGTGCAGCGCCTCGCGCGCGCGATCACCGGCGACGATGCGATCGCGGCCGACGTCACCCAGGAGACGTTCCTCGCCGCCCTGCGCGCCGCCGGCGATCATCGCCCCGAGATCGCGACGGTCCGGACCTGGCTCTTCGCGATCGCGCGCAATCTCGCCCGCAAATCCCTGCGCGGCGCCCGCACGGCGCAGGGGGCGGAACGCGAGCTGATCGAGCTCGGCATCGCGGCGGGCTGGGGAGCCCGCGATCCCGAGCGCGAGCTCGCACGCGCCGAGGAGGCCGACCTGCTCGCTCGTGCGGTCGCCTCGCTCTCGCCGGCGGATGCGGAGGTCCTGCTGCTGCGCGACGTCGAGGGGCTCTCGGGCGAGGAGGCCGCGCGCGCCCTCGAGCTCGAGCTGCCGGCCCTCAAGAGCCGGCTTCACCGCGCGCGGCTCCGGCTGCTCGAGGAGGTGCGAATGCGCAAGGCGACCCTGTCGGAGTCGGAACGCGAGGTCGGAGGTCTCCGCTGCAGCGAGGTGCTCGCGCGCCTCAGCGACTACGTCGATGGCGAGCTGCCCGGCGCCGAGCGCACCGCCGTCGAGGCGCATCTGCGGGGCT
>JBIPOQ010000302.1:0-4934 GCA_044379055.1 Myxococcota bacterium | reverse complement strand
TGCGGGGAGGAATCGCACGACATCTGCCGGTATTGATGTTGACCGCTGCAGACTCTCTCGAGGATCGCCTCGCCGGCTTCGCGGCGGGTGTCGACGACTACCTGGTCAAGCCCTTCGCGCTCGCCGAACTGCAGGCACGGATCGCGGCGCTGATCCGCCGAGCGGCGCCCGAACGATGGTCGGCGGAGACGAGCCTGAGATTCTCGGTCCTCGAGCTCGACCGGGACCAGCATCGGGCAAGACGCGGCGAGCGCGTCCTCGACCTGACGCGAATGGGCTACTCGATCCTCGAGCTGCTCATGCGACGGGCGCCCTCGATCGTTCGTCGCCAGGAACTCGAGCGGCATCTCTGGGGCGAAGAGCTGCCCGGCAGCGACGCGCTCAGAACCCACATCTATGCCCTCCGCGCCGTGCTCGATTCCCCGGGAGAGCCCGCGATGTTGGTGACCCGTCGCGGCGTGGGATATCAGTTGATCGCCAGCCCCGAATGAGCCGAACCCTCCCGCCGCCTACGATCCGACGAACGGGGCTCCGGGCTCGCATCTCCCTTCACTTCGTCCTCTTCGCGACGGTTCTGCTGTTCCTCATGACCTTCGGGGCCTGGGTCGTCCTGACGGACACGGAAGATGCGGTGCTCGACCGCTACCTCGTTCAGACGCTGCCGGTGCTCGCGAGCGACCAGGAATCTCTGGCGTGGCTCGAGATCTTCTCGGGACCCGAGGCGGTCGGGGATCGACTGTCACTGGAGTCGGTGCCGGTGACGCCCGGCTGGTACACGATCTTCGCTTCGGAAGACCGGCAGAAGGCCCGCTGGATTCGAGACTGGCGGGACACGTTGGCCGTCTGGTCACGCTCGGACATGGAACACGAGTACAGGCTCCATGTCGCCCCATCACGTTCGACCGGAGCACTCGAGTGGCGTCTCGTCGATCTCGCCCCTCTCGAGTACACCGAAGGGCGAGTCCCTGCTCTCCAGGGCTGGCTGGCGGGAATCGGCCTGGCTGTGCTCGCGATCGCCTTGCTCTCGAGCTCCCGGCTCGCCCGATCGGCGATGGCTCCCGTCATCGAGCTCGCGATGCAGATCGGCAATCATGACGCGGAGCGCGGCCCTCTGGCCGAACGATTTCCGAGGGATGACGTCGGGATGCTGGCGCGTGCTCTCGACGATGCCTGGGCCCGCGAGCGGCGTGCTCTCGAGCGGGAGCGCCGGTTCATCTCGGAATGCAGTCATGAGCTCCGAACGCCCCTGACCATCCTGCAGGGGACGCTCGATCTGTTCGATGAAGAGGTCGTCGATCAGCCCGAAGCGCGCGCCCGGCTCGAGCGACTGAAACGAACGGCCAGGCGCCTCGAACGCCTGGCACAGACCTTCCTCGTGATGGCGCGCGAAGAAAGAGCCCGCTCGAACCGCAATGCCCAGCCCCTCGCCGACCGATTGCGCGAGGTGATCGAGGATCAGCGACAGCTCTTTCCGCATCACCGAAAGGAGATCACCCTCGACGTACCGTCGGATGCATCCGTCGACGGCGACGAGGAAGTCCTTCTCGTCCTTCTCCGCAACCTGCTCGCCAACTCCTTTCAGCACGCCGCGAGCAGCGCTCTCCGGATCGAGTGGCATACGCATTCGGGTGCACACCTGCGTTTCGTCGAGCAGGGCGACGTCGCTCCCGAATGGATCGATGGACCGCCTGCGGGTTCGAGTTACGGCCTCGGCCTCCCGCTCGTCCGACGACTGGCGCGCCAACAGGGTTGGCGTTTCGAGGAGTCGATCGATCGATCCGGAGGTTCATCCTGCGCAATCTGGTTCGACGAAGAAGGCCGTGAGTCGAGCACGGAGCCACCGGCGGTCGCCGCCTTCGAGTCGCCGTGATTGGAGCTCGGGACCCCTCTCGATCCCGAAGAGGCACCACCGATCCCGCCAGGAACTCACGTTCCCTCGGTGGGTTCTCCGTAAACCGCGCTCGCGGAGAGCGCCTACTCGGCTGCGATCGGGTTCCGGTGATCCGTCCGATTCCGCCTGCGCGCGCTCGAGGCCAGCGCTGCAGCACCGATCAGCAATGCGCTTCCCATGCCCGGCTCGGGCACCGTCGCGACCCAGGTGACGAGCTCGTCCTGCGGATCGCGTGCCCAGCCCGTGAACGTCTGCCCGTCGTCGGAGACGCCGGCGACGACGAGGATCTCCCAGCCCGCGAGATCGATCCCGCCGATCTGCGTGAGGTAGTTGCGCGTCTCCATCATGCCGTGATCTTCGGTGTAGATGAACGTGTAATTCGTGCCGTCCCCGACCACGACTCGGCCGTCGCCCGAGACGTCGAGCGCCTCCGAGTTACCTCCGAACAGACGTCCCAGTCCGCGCATCCCGCCCGCTCGCGTCCAGAGGAAGGCCTCGACGTCCTGGCCCTGATTCTGCGAGGAACGGCCGACGACCGTCGAGCCGTCGCTCGAGATCGCTTTTGCCTCGCTCGAATAGGGTGCGCCGTCGAGATCGCCGAGGGTCTCGATGCCGCCCGCTTCACTGAAGATCATCGCCTCCGAGTTCTGGAGCGGGGTCAGTCGCCAGCCGGCGAGGGTCGAGCCGTCGGCCGAAACGTCCTCGGCGTGAGTGACGACGGGCGCGCCGACGAGGTCCTTCAGGTAGCGGAGTCCGAGAACGTCGTCGTAGAGGAACGCCTCCGTTCCGTGGGTCGCGCCGTAGCCGGAGCCGACGACGATCGACCCGTCGCCGGACACCCCATTGGCACTACTGAACTCGGTATCGGGCCGCATGAGCAGGCCGAGGTCCACGATTGCCCCGTTCGGCCGCGCGAGGAAGGCCGTTCGCGCGTCGATGCGATCGGTATACGCTTCCCCCACGGCGGTCGATCCATCGTCGGAAACGGCGAACGGGATGCTGAACTCCTGCTCCGCGGCGGCGTTGTCGAAGACAGGCAGAACGTCGAATCCGACGCCCCGACGCCAGCGGAAGCCCCCCGACCCGATCTGCGGCACACGCCCGACGACGGTCTCCCCGTCCCGTGAGATCGCCGCCGGGATCTTCGATCCGGGCTCGATCGGCGAGCTGGCGAGGATCTCGAAGGTTCCGGCCGACGCGGCGAGGGGGACCGCAGCGGCGGCGAGCAGGACGATTGAACGCAGGGCGGAACGGGGTGTCATTCGGACGCCTCCGACGCACTTCCAATCCAGGCGGGTCGCCCTCCCCGTGGAGAGCGGCTGATACGGTGCGTCTCGGATTCAATCTACCATGCAAGCAGGCCATTCGATGGCCGAAAATGGGCTACGACGGGCAGGATTCGAGGCCGGCCCCGACCCTCAGTGGTTTCGCTCGCGCCTCCCGGCTCGGCATAGCCCCGAGGTTCCGAGCCGGATCGCGACGAACATCCTCCGTTTTTTTTCGCGCGCTTGGGTATTGGTGATCGCAGTCATGATTCGGAGCGCGATGAGCGCCGAATTCCCTTCCCGAATCGAGACGTGAGCCCCGCGCCGGGGCCTCGAGCTCGACCGGTCGCAGGGGAAACGATGAGCGTGATGCAGATCGCGAGGGCGCGGGGAGGGGAGCGAGTCGTCGAAGCGGGCGCGGGGAACCCCGTCGCGCGCAGATCCGCATCGGCGGGCGGCAGCGGAGCTTCTCCCGCCGGCAACTCGCGCCGCCTCGTCGCGCGTCTCGCGCTGGGCCTCGTGCTCTTCTCCTTCGGCTGCGGCGACTACGGAGGCAGCTCCACCCGGATCGACGGCTCGGCGGGGACCGACGGCCCGGATGCGCTCACGGTCAGTGCCCCCTCGGATCGCAGTGCCGAGGCGACGGGCGCGCTGACGGCCGTCGCGATCGGCAGCGCGTCGGCCTCCGGCGGCGCTGCGCCGCTGACGATCACCCATGATGCGCCGGCCGGCGGCTTCGGCGTCGGCGTCCATACGGTGACCTGGACGGTGACGGACGCCACGGGCGAGACCGACACCGACACCCAGCGCGTCACCGTGAGCGAGATCGGATCGATCGTGGGCGATCCGGCAGCGGGCGCCTCCGCCTACGCGGCGAACTGCCGGATCTGTCATGGCGGGGACCCTGCGACCAACATCTCGAACATCCTGAACGGCTCGACCGTCGCGGGCATCGAGCACGCGCTCGACACCGTGAATGCGATGCGCGGGCTCTCGAGCTCGGTCTCGCAGCCGCAGACCCTCGCGAACCTCGCGGCCTTCATCGCGGCGGCCGACGATTCCTCGCCGCCGCCGCCGTCCGGAGAGACCTGCGCGATCGACGAAGACCCGATGCAGCCCATCGCCCTGCAGCGTCTCTCGAAGCGGCAGTACGCGAACACGCTCCGCGATCTGATTCGCATGCAGCTCGGGGCCGCGAACGCGAATGCCGTGCTCGCCGAGATCGAGCCGCTGTTCGACCAGATCCCCGACGACAACCTCTCCCACGGCTTCGCGAGCTTCGATCAGAGCGTCTCGGCGAGCCACGTCGAGGGCTGGTTCAACGTGGCCTGGACGATCGCGAGCGAGATCACCGGCAGCAGCAGCCTGCTGGTCGACTTCGTCGGCGAGTCCTGTGCGACGAACGCCAGCGACGCGAGCTGCCGCGAGCGCTTCCTCCAGAGCTTCGGCGCCCGGGCGCTGCGGCATCCGCTCTCGGCGCAGGAGCTCGCCTTCTACAGGACGACCACGAGCTACCGGGACCTCGTTGCCCAGCTCCTGGTCTCGCCGGGCTTCCTCAATCACGAGCAGTACCGCGGCGATCTCGATCCCCTCGACCCGGATCGCACGTCGCTCTCCCCGTACGAGCTCGCGAGCAAGCTCTCGTACCACTTCTGGCAGACGATGCCCGACCAGGCGCTCTTCAACGCGGCGGCGAGCGGAGAGATCGAAAACGACTTCGCGAGCGTGGTCGACGACGTCTTCCGGGACCCGCGCACCCGCGAGGGGATGAAGGCCTT
>JBIPOQ010000301.1:0-4940 GCA_044379055.1 Myxococcota bacterium | reverse complement strand
CCTGCTGTCGGACGCTTCCGCGCGGGGCCGATCCGCTCGTTCGCGCGGCCTCGTCCAGGATCTCGAGAACCTGCTCCTCCGCCCGGCGCGACATCTGGTCGAGGGGCGAAATGCGGATCGTGTCGCCGGGAATCCGTGCGGCATCGATCCAGCGACCGGAGGCATGACGCGAGAAATCCTTCCGCGGGTCCGCCTTGGAGTCCATCTTCTCGACCGAGAATCCGAGCGGGAAGCCGAACAGCGGGACCTCCGCTTCGAGCGATCGGCTGGCAGCCAGTCCGAGCAAGATCGCGAACGCGGCGACTCGAATGCGATTCATCGTGGTCTCCTGCATCGGTCGTCCGTGGAGGTGCGCACGATGCTCTTCTCTCTCGCTCGTTCGTTCACGGTCTCGAAGGCCGCAGCCGCAGGACCCCGCCCTCGACGTCGGAGGACAGGAGTAGCGCGCCGTCCTCCGTCGCAGCGAGTCCGGTCGGGAAGATGCCGGGCGGCATGCCCGGGAGGTCCAGGAGGCCGAGCGGGAGCCCGGTGGCGATCGTCTCCTTCCGGCCCGTGGCCGGGTCGACGAGGGTCACGCGATCGGCCGCGGTCTCGGCGACCGCGATGCGCCCGTCGGCGAGCCACGCGATGCCTTCGGGATGCCGGAGCTCGCTCGCCAGGATTCTTCGCGTCCCGTCGTCTCCGATGACGAGGAGCTGACCCGAGGCGGCCTCGCTCACGATCCAGCCCTTCGTCGTGCGGACGAGGCCCATCGGCATCGCGAGGCCGCGCGCGAGCTCGCGCCGGCTCTCGGGCCTGGCCGGGTCGAGCTCGAAGAGCAGGCCGTCCGCGGTCGCGACGACGATGCGCCGATTCGGGCCGAGCGCGATCGCGCTCGGTCTCCCGAGGTTCGACCACTGGGCGACGACCTGGAGCGACGCGACGTCCCACAGCGCGACGCTCTCCCGATGAAGGCTCGCGGTGGCGACGTGCGTGTCGTTCGCGGCGACGAGGGACGGAGCCCCGGACGCTTCGCCGTCTCGGCTGATGTCGCGGACCGTTCCGCTCGCGAGATCGACGGCGCTCAGCGCGAACGTGTCGGCCACGTACAGGGTCCCGCCGGAACGGGCGATGCCGCCGGGCAGGGTCAGCGGGCTCGAGATCACGGTGCGGATCGCTCCGCTCGCGCGATCGATCTCGTAGATCGCGTTGTCGGGCATGTTCGTCACGAACAGGCGGCCGTCGGGGGCGAAGGCCAGGTTGTCGAGATTCGTCGGCGCCGTCGCGATGCGCGTCTTCGTATGCGCCGCTCGATCGATGTGGAACACCTCGCCCGTCGCGTTGTCGATGGCATGGAGCTCGCCCTCGGGATCGAAGTTCGCCGCGGCGGGCGTCGTGAATCCCTCGGCGACGACCTCCATGGCCCCGCTATCGACGTCGAGACAGACGACCCGGGCGCGGAACCAGAGCGGACCGCAGAGTCGGCCGTCCGGTGCGAAGTCGAAGCCGTTGAGACCGCCGAGGTCCTTGCGGACGAGGCGCGGCGCCTGCTTGCCCGCGCGGTCGAACTCCCAGAGCGCGTCGCCGAGGAAGACCTGGGTTCCGAAGAGGCGGCCGCGGGGGTCGAGGGCGAGGGAGTTCATCCCGGGCACGCCGCGCGCGAGGACGCGAAGGCGGCCGTCGGGATCGCGGGCGCTCAGCGTGCCGTGCATGAAGCCGGTGAAGTAGAGCGTGCCGTCGGCGGCGAGCTCGAGATCGTCGGCCTCGCCCTCGGGCGCGGCGACCGCGACCTCGGCGCGTCCGCTCTTCGGGTCGACGCGGTAGATCGCCTGGCCCATCACGCTCCCGACCCAGATCGTGCCGCTGGGGTCGACCGCGAGACCGTGGATCCCACGGAAGGGCCCGCCGGGAACGAGCCAGTCGCGCTGCCATTCGGCGGCGGAGGCGTCGCCTACGCGCGCGACGAAGCCGAGCAGCAGGGCGAGGAAGGCGAGGGAAGACGTTCGACTCGGCATGGGGCGGTCCTCGATGGGGCGAGCCAGAGACTCGCCGACGACACGGTCCGAATCCAGATGGCCGACGAAAGATCGCCGACGCCGAGTCGACGGATCAGGCCGCCATGCCGATCAGCAATCCGATCGGCACGAAGAGCAGGGACGCGAGGTTTCCGATGAGGACGATCGACGCGACCTTTTCGGGCTGCTGTCCGAAGCGCTCGGCGAAGATGAAGTTCAGGACGGCGGGCGGCAGGCTCGCGAACAGGAAGACGAGACCGCGTTGCGTCGGATCGAGCGGGAGCAGCCAGACGCAGGGCAAGGCCAGGGCGATTCCGGTCAGCGGGCAGACGACCGCGCCCAGCAGGCCGATCCGCCAATCGCGGAAGTCGACGTCGACGAGCCGCACGCCGAGGGCGAGGAGCATCAGCGGAATCGCCGCATCGCCGATCAGCTCGATCGGCAGGGCGAGGACCGGCGGGAGCGATGCGTCGAAGGCGGCGAGCGTCAGGCCCGCGAGCGTCGCGAGGATCATGGGGTGGGTCAGGGCGCCGCGGAGCGAGCTGGCGGGATCCAGCAGCTTCATCCCGACGCTGAAGTGCAGGAAGTTCGCGACCGCGAACATCGCGACGGCTGGCCCCAGCCCCGCCGGCCCGAAGGCGAGCACGGCGAGCGGCAGGCCCATGTTCCCGCTGTTGTTGAACATCATGGGCGGGACGAAGGTCGGCGCCTCGAGCTTCGCGAGGCGCGCGATCGGCCAGGCGAGCAGGCCCGATCCGAGCACGATCGCGGTCGCGGCGGCGATCAGCGGCAGGTTGTCTTTCAGATCGAAGCGCTCGCCCGTCAGCGCGCCGAACACGAGGAAGGGGCAGAGCAGCTGGACGTTCATCGCGTTGATCGCGGCCCAGCCCGATCGGTAGGACGGCCCCGACCGGCGCGCGACGAACCAGCCGATCAGCACGATCGCGAGAACCGGAAAGATGATCCCCGCGATTCGCAGGAGCAGGTCGCTCGCGAGCTCCATCAGGAAGTCCGCACGAGCTGAAATGCCCCCTCGGCGCAGATCCGTCCATTGATCCGGACGTCGAGGGCGTGTCGGCCGGGATGATAGGTGCGCGTCGTGATCGGCTTGACGACGTGCCGCTTTTCGAGCGTCCGCGTCTCCCCGGGCGCGAGCGTGAGGCTCCAGCCCTTGAAGACCTTCGGCGACGTCGATCCGTTCGCCTTGACGTGGTGGATCGCGTAGTCGACGACCAGCGTCTGTGCGCGTTTTGCCCGGGAGCGCAGCGTCAAGGCGAGCGTGATGCTCCCGCCGAGCGCGATGCGGCGCGGGGAGACCTGCAGCGTGACGTCGCCCGCGAACGGCCGGCCCAGACCCCACGCCGAGAGCACGCGCCGATCCCCGCGCTTGATCAGCGTCCGGCTCGCATGCCGGAGCAGGGCACGGCGGGGCGCGGGGGCGTCGGGGAGATGGCGCTCGAGCCAGTCGGCGACGCGGCCCGGATGGTCCTTGGCGATGTCGTTCAGATGGTTGGCGACGCTGCGGCGCACATACTCGCTCGGGTCGTCCTGCAGCCGTTCGAGCAGCGGGAGGGTCGGCGACGGGTCGGCGATCAGGGTCTTCAGCTGCAGGCCCCAGGGCAGGCGTGGGCGACTGCCTTCGCTGACCAGCCGGCGGACGTGCTCGCTCGGATCGCGGGTCCAGCGCGCGAGGGTCGCGAAGGTGAGATCGGAATGGTGCTCGAGGAACGGCCGGATCGCCCACTCGGCGCTGAAGCGCTGGGTCATCGCATGCAACGCTGCGAGCGATCGCTTCGGCGCGTCGAGGCCGCGGCGGGCGACGTACTCGGAGAACGGCCAGACGACCCAGCCCGCGAGGCCGTCGTCGCGGTCGTAGAGCTCGCCGAGCGCCTCGTCGCCGCGGACGGGCGCGAGCGCCGCTTCGATCGCCTCGCAATTGGCCGCGAAATCGTCCGGCAGCGTCGCCTCGAGCGCTGCGCAGAGATGCCGGGCCCGCGCCTTGAACTCGAGCGCCTCGAGCCCCTGGGTCGCGAGGCGACGGAAGCGCCGGGCGTCGAAGTCGGGGCAGGTCCGCGCGAGATGGCGGGCGGCCGTCTCGACGGTGCCGGCGTGGATCAGGTTCTTGAAGGGTTCGGGCACGGCGCGGGAGACTAGCGCGCGGAGGACGGCGAGCAGCCCGTTCGAGCGTCTCCTGGCCGATCGACGCGTCCGGACGTCGAGGGGCGCGTCGAGGCGCCGTGCGGTGGTATCGTGCGCCGCGATCCACGCGGTCGATCGCCGCGCTCTCGAGAGGAGCTGATTTGTCGAACCCGTTGCCCGTCGACGTCGAAGGCTTGACGCCCGAATGGCTCTCGCGGGCGCTCTCGGGGCGACATCCGGGGGTATGCGTGCGGGAGGTCGAGCGCCTCGACCGGACCGAGCGAACGAATCTGCACGCCCGGCTTCGGCTTCGCTACGACGAGGCCGCGGGCGCGCCCGAGACGATCTTCTGCAAGCTGCCCCCGACGAATCCGGAGCATCGGGCGATGATCGGCGCGACGGGCATGGGGACCCGCGAGGCCTGGTTCTATCGCGATCTCGCGCCGCTCCTCTCGATGCGGATGCCGACCGCCCATCATGCCGAGGCGAACGAGACGGGCGATTTCGTTCTGCTGCTCGAGGATCTGACGGCGCGAGGCTGCGCCGTTTCGGACGGGACCTGGGCCATCTCGGCCGATCTCGCGGCGAAGGCGATCGAGGAGCTCGCCGCGCTGCACGTCCGCTTCCAGGACGCCGACCGGCTCGCCGCGATCGCGCCGTGGGCGGCGGTGAAGCGAGCCGGTTCGATCGACTTCACCGTCCGCACGCTCCGACACGTGATCGAGCACCATGCCGCGCGGCTGTCCGAGGCGTACCTCGCGATCGCTCGACTCTTCGCCGAGCGCCCGGGCGACGTCAACGCGATCT
>JBIPOQ010000300.1:0-4948 GCA_044379055.1 Myxococcota bacterium | reverse complement strand
CAAGTTCCGCGCGCCGATGAGCGTCGCCTTCAGCACGGCGAGCAGCAACGCGACCCTGCCCGTGAATCTCCGCACGACGGAGGAGAAGCTCGGCGTCCACAGCTCCGTCGCCTCCTTCACGATCCCGCTCGGCGCGACCGTCAACATGGACGGCACGGCAATCATGCAGGGCGTCGCGACCGTCTTCATTGCCCAGGTCTATGGCGTCGAGATCGGGCCCGGCGGCTTCTTGACGATCGTCGTGACGGCGACCCTCGCGTCGATCGGAACCGCGGGGGTGCCGGGCGTCGGCATGGTCATGCTCGCGATGGTGCTGAGGCAGATGGACCTGCCGGTCGAGGGCATCGGCTTGATCCTCGGCGTCGATCGCCTCCTCGACATGGCCCGTACCGTCGTCAACATCACCGGCGACGCGATCGTCTCCTGCGTCGTCGCCCGGAGCGAAGGCAAGCTCGATCTCGACGTGTATCGCGCCTGAGTCGGGCGCGCGGAACGGGCCGCGGCCGCGCCGACGGAACGCGTCCCCCGCCGCTTTGCCGTGGCTCCGCGATTGAGCCAATCTCCGCCGCGCGCACCCCGTCCCCGTGTCTCGATGGCTCCGCTGCGAGAGCCGCCGGACACGAGCGAACCACCGAAGAGGAGATCCCCGATGAAGCTCTATACCGGCATGGGCCCGAATCCCCGAGTCGTCACGATCGCCGTCGCCGAGACCGGCGCGAAGGTCGAGATGGTGACGGTCGATCTGATGAAGGGCGAGAACCGCCAGGGCGACCACCTGAAGCGAAACCCCGCCGGCCAGCTCCCGACCCTCGAGCTCGACAACGGCCAGTTCATCTCCGAGATCACCGCGATCGCCGAATACCTCGACGAGAAGACCGGCGGCAAGCTGATGGGCAAGACGCCGGAGGAGCGGGCCGAGACCCGGATGTGGGTCCGCCGGATCGATCTCAACATCGTCGAGAACATGGCCAACGGATTCCGGTATGCGGAGGGCCTCCCGCTCTTCCAGGCGCGGATGCGCTGCATTCCCCAGGCGGCGGCGGATCTCAAGGCGATCGCCCAGGAGAAGCTCCTCTGGCTCGACGGTCTGATGGCGGGCAAGGATTTCATCTGCGGGTCGCGCTTCAGCCTCGCGGACGTCCTGCTCTTCGCGTTCCTCGAGTTCGGGACCTCGGTCGGTCAGCCCCTCGATCCGAAATGCGAGCAGCTGCAGGCCTGGTACGCGCGGGTCGCGGCGCGGCCGTCGGCGGCGCGTTAGGTCGCTCGAGCGTTCGGCGGGCGGAGCGTCAGGCGCTCCGCCCGTCGCGCGCCCGGAGCCGAGCGAGCTTGCTCGGCGCGGGCGTGACGCCGGCGACGCCGAGGTCGCCGAGCCAGCGGAGCAGGGCCTGCTCGACCCGGTTCGGGTCGAGCCGTCCGGCGCGCCCGCCCGTTTCCGCCCCCTCGGCGCCCTGTGCGTCGCTGCCCCCGGAGTCGAGCTCGACCTCGAGCTCGTAGTCGGTCCGGTCCTGGTCGGGGAAGCGCGTCGCGTCGAGCTCGAGGTCGACCTCGAACGGACCGCCCTCGTCCGCGAGCGCGAGGCGCAGGCGCTCGCGGCGATTGGAGAAGCCGTCGACGCGAGCGAGGCGGACGCCCCGGCTTGCGGCGCGGAGCGCGTCGAGCAGACGAAGCAGCGTCGCACCGCGGGACGCCCGGGGCGCCCGCGCTTCGAGGCGCGGGAGCCAGGCGACGAGATCGAGGCCTTCGGCGAGGGCAGCCTCGAACTCCGCGGGCGTCAGGTCGACCTCGAGCTCGATCCGGCGGGAGAGCGCCTCGCCCGGCACGCCGAGCTCGTCGCCCTTCACGGTGAGGATCCGTCGGCCCGCCTCCGCGCGCAGCCTCACGGCGATCCGCGCTGCTGCGAGCGCGCCGTCCTCGCGATCGAGGAAATGGTTCTCCTGAACGACGGCGGGCCCGGGCCCGAGGGCGTCGCGGATGCGCTGCCAGGCCGCCTCGTTCGGAAGCAGCAGCTTCAGCTCGGTTTCGATCCAGCCCGACATGGCGACGTTCCTCCGGTCGATCGAAGTCGACCGCTCGCTCGGCGATCTCCGATCCGCGTTCGTTTCAATCGAGCAGCACGAGCACCATCCCGACGACGACCAGCGCGATCCCCGGGAGCTGTCGCAGGAGCGTCCGCTCGCCGAGCCAGCGGAGGCCGAGGGCGACGGCGATCAGCGCTTCGATCTGTCCGACGGCCTTCACGTACGCGACGAGCGTGAGCGAGTAGGCCCAGAACCAACCGAGGCTCGCGAGAAAGCCCATCGCGCCGATCAGGGCGAGCCGGGGCGCGTATCGACCGACGTCGCGGAAGGCGGCCGGCTCGCGCCAGGCGATCCAGGCCGAGAGGATCGCGACCTCCATCCAGGTCGTGTGGAACAGGGTCTGCACCGGGGCCGCGAACCCGCCGCCGTCGAGCGCGGGATTCGCCGCGACGACGAGGCCATTCGCGCGCTTGAGCGCAAAGCTCGCGACGACGAGCAGCGCGGCGCAGGCGAGGGCGAGGCGCCCGGCATGGCCGAACGAAAACGCGCCGGCGAGGCCGCGGGTGCCCTCCGTTCGCGCGAGGTTGATCACGACGACCCCGAGGCCGCAGACGGCGATCCCGACCGCGCCCCGCGGCGACGGCCACTCCGCGAGCCACCAGGCCCCGACGATCGCCGTCAGGATCACCTCGAGCTTGTGGAAGACGATCGCCTCGCCGAAGCGGCCCGAGCGGAAGGCGGCGATCAGCGCGACGTTGCCCAGCAGCTGGGCCAGGGCCGTGATCGCACAGCAGGCGAAGAAGGCGGGCGGGAGCCGGGGCAGCCCGTGGGTCGAGACGACGAAGAGCAGCGCCAGCGAGGCCCAGGGGAGGCTGAACGCGAAGCGCGACCAGCTGTTCAGCGCGGGCGAGATCCGGCTCGCGACCGATTGGGCGAGGCCGTTGCGCGCCGTCTGGAAGAGCGCCGCGAGGACCGCGAGGACGACCCAGAGCGGAGGCCCGTCGGGGAGGCGCATCGCCCCGGACTCCAAGCGACTAACGACCCTGGAACGCCGGTCGGCGCTTCTCCAGGAAGGCGCGCACGCCCTCGGCGTAGTCGGCACTCTCGAAGCAGCGACGAATCGCCGCCTCGACCTGCTCGGGCTCGCGCTCGTCCGCCGGTCGACCCCGATCGAGGAAGGCCGCCTTCGCCGCCCGGAGCGTGAGGGGCGCGTTCTCCGCGATCCGCTCGGCCTGTTCCCGGACGAAGGCGTCGAGCTCGCCCTTGGGCACGATCCGGTGGACCAGGCCCATGCGTTCCGCCTCGACGGCGTCGAAGCGCCGGGCCGTCAGGAACATCTCCTTCGCCCGCGGCAGGCCCACGACGCGCTCGAGGACTGCGAGACCGGCCGCCGAGTAGCCCAGTCCGAGGCGCGCGGCCGGGATCGCGAACACCGCGTCCTCGGCGCAGAATCGGAGATCGGCCGTCAGCGCCAGCGCGCAGCCCCCGCCGATGCAGAAGCCGTGGATCGCGGCGATCACGGGCTTTCCGATCGCCGCGAGCGCGGCGAAGGCCTCGTCGTTCTCGGCGTTGTAGGCGAAGGCATTGCGTCCGGTCCGCTCGGCCTCGAACTGCGAGATGTCGGCGCCGGAGACGAAGGCGATCTCGCCCTCGCCGCGGAGCACGACCACGCGAATGCGCTCGTCGAGGTCGACCTCGCGGGCGGCGGCGGAGAGCTCGCGCCACATGCTCGAGGAGATGGCGTTGCGACGTTCGGGGTGGTCGACCACGATTTCGGCGCACGGGCCGTGGCGTTCGATGCGGATGCGTCCGGACATAGGCGGCGCAGCATAGCGCGAGGCGACGAGCGCTCCGGCCGATTCAGCGGGCGTCGGCGATGCGAGCGGATTCGCCGGCAGACTCGAGCCACGGCGAGGTCCCGGTCTCGGGCCAATCGGTCTCGACCCCGAACATCGCGGCGAGGCTGCGCGGCACCCCGCGCAGCGCCGGCCGCCCCGGCGCCCGGCCCTGCGGCACGCCGGCCCCCAGCACCGCGAAGATCGCGTCCTCCTCGTGCTGCATCGAGGAGCGGATGCCGTGGTCCGAGAGGTAGACGAGCCAATCGTCCTCGTCGAGCAGCCCGTCGAGGGTCGCCAGCCGCTCGTCGATGTAGCGATAGGCATCGAGCAGCGGGCCCCGTGCATCGTCCTGGCCGCGGCCGTCGAGGGGGCCGTAGTGGGCGTGGGTGATCAGATCGAGGGCCTCGAGGCGCAGGAAGAGGAAGTCGATCTCGCCGTCGCGGACGATCCGCTCCGCGGCGTCCATCTCGGCGGCGATCGTTTCGGCGAACTTGCGGGTATCCGCGTCGTGGCCGAGTCCCGGGAAGCGGCCCTGCTCCTCGGCTCGCAGCGGACGGTAGGCGGATTGGGCGGGCAGGCTGCGGTGGTGGCCGTTCGGGCCCACGATCTCGGCGTGGCGACCGGCTTCGATGCGACCGTGGGCGAGCAGCATGTTCGCGGTGACGCGATCGCTTCCGCCCAGGGTCTCGAAGAGGTTCGGCCGCTCGGGCAGGACCGCGGCGAGGAAGCCGACGGGATTGCTGCCGACGGCTTCGAGCCCGGCGAGCTCGAGACCCAGGTCGTGGATCCAGTCGAGGGTCGTGCGGACGCGGGGCGCGGCGGGCCAGACGAGGCTCTGCAGCGCGGCGGCGGTGAAGGCCGGCTGGCTCTCGAGGACCGCGCGGTAGCCGGCGTCGAAGAGGTGGTCGTGGAACGGGAGCTCGCCGCGGGCCCGCAGGTACTCGACGAGTCGCCAATCGCCGCAATCCGGCAGGATCGCGATCACGCGGCGACGACCATCTCCGGGGCGCCGCGTGGGAAGCGCGGGACGGGCGACCGGGGCGGGGGTCGTCGCCGGCTGGGGCGCGAGCGTGGGAGAAACCGCGAGGGCTC
>JBIPOQ010000299.1:0-4969 GCA_044379055.1 Myxococcota bacterium | reverse complement strand
CGAGGAAGGCGACGACGAGCCCGGGCAAGTCTCCCATTTCCAGGCCCTCGCGACGGCCGTCTCGGGCACCGTCGGCGTCGGCAACATCGCCCACGTCGCCGTCGCCGTCTCGGTCGGCGGCCCCGGTGCCGCCTTCTGGATGGCGATCGCCGGCGTCCTCGGCATGAGCTCGAAGTTCGCCGAGTGCACCCTCGGCGTGAAGTACCGCCGGCGCAACCCCGACGGCAGCTGGTCCGGCGGGCCGATGTACTACCTCTCGGGCGGCCTCGCCGAGCTCGGTTGGCCGCGCTTCGGCCAGGGCCTCGCCCTCTATTATTCGGTCTGCGTGCTCTTCGGCGCGGTCGGCATCGGGATGTTCCAGGCCAACCAGGCCTATGCCCAGCTCGTCGTCGTGACCGGCGGCAGCGAGAGCTTCGTCGCCGGCCGGGGCTGGCTCGTCGGGAGCTTTCTCGCGCTGTCGGTCGCACTGGTCATCCTGGGCGGGATCCAGTCGATCGCGCGCTTCACGGCGAAGCTCGTGCCGGCGATGGTGATCCTCTATCTGGCCTGCGGCTTCGTCGTCATCGGCGCGAATTTCGAGCGCCTGCCCGACGCGCTCACGCGGATCGTGACGGAGGCCTTCACGCCCCGCGGCGCAGTCGGCGGCATGCTGGGCGTCGTCGTCCTCGGCTTTCGCCGCGCCGCCTTCTCGAACGAAGCCGGGATCGGCTCCTCCTCGATCGCCCACTCGGTGGCGCGGACCCGCGAGCCCCTGACCCAGGGCTTCGTCGCCATGCTCGAGCCCTTCATCGACACCGTCGTCGTCTGCTCGATCACGGCCCTCATCATCACGACCGGCCTCGAGCCCCACGAGCTCGGCACCGGCGTCGCCTCGGGCGTCGAGCTGACCTCGACGGCCTTCGAGCGGGTCCATGCTGGGCTCCCGACCGTACTCTCGGTCGTGGTCTTCCTGTTCGCGTACTCGACCCTGATCTCGTGGTCGTACTACGGGCTCGAGGGCTGTGTCTACCTGGTCGGCGATTCGCCTGGCGTACGCCGGACGTTCAACCTCTTCTACTGCCTGTGCGCCGTCGTCGGCTGTACGACGACCCTCGCGGCGATCCTCGAGTTCACCGACGCGATGGTCTTCGCCATGGCCTTCGCGAACCTGATCGGCCTCTACGCCCTGGCGCCGGCGCTGCGGGCCGATCTGCGCCGCTATTGGGCCGTCATCCGCGCGCGCGACGCCCGCGGCTGACGCGGCGCCCCGGATCGGGGCACGGGGCGTTCGGAACGCGCCCGAATCGGGTCGCCGCCTAACGCGATCGGCGCCTCGGGGACTCGTGGACCCGGACGATCTCCCCCGGCCCGATCGGCAACCCGCCGTCCGCATCGGGCGCGAGCTCTCCCTCTGCGAGGACGACGCGGAGCGTCCCGTTCGCGAGACGCTCGTCCGGGGGCACGGCCCGCTCGAGAACCTCGCCGAGGCGGCCGATCGGCACGGCGCGTCGCCCGGCCGCACGGGCGCTTTCCCGACCGACGTCGGTCTCCGCGCCGCCGATCGCGTCCTCCCTCCGCCACTCGACGAGGGCCGTCGCCGCCGGATCCCGCCGCCGCGCGAGGGCGAGATAGGCCTCGGGCGTATTGAATCCGGTCCACGGCGCAGCGCCCGGTCGCGCGTGCGCCGAGCCCGACGCGTCGCGCCCGATCGCGTCGAAGCCGATCCGTTCGAGCAGCGCCGTCGGACTCGAGATCCCCGCCGCGAGGAGCGCCGCCGCCTCGCGCCCCGCCCCGCCCGGATAGACCGCCGACAGGACCTGCACGATCCCTTCGTCGACGGGTGCCGCGGCGCCCGAGCCCGTCCGCGCCCGGTCGAAGAGCGCCTCGACGTGCTCGACCGTCAGGAATGGCGAATCACAAGCCGTCACGAAGACCTGCTCGGCCGTCGTCGCTTCGAGGCCGTCGCGCAGGGCGGCGAGCGGGCCGCGGGCCGGCTCCCGATCGACGACGATGCGCGCGGCGAGCGCGAGGGCGCCCAGCGACAGCGCCTCGGAGGTCACGACGATCCGCTCGTCGACGCAGCCTTCGAGGGTCGCCAGCACGTGCTCGATCATCGTGCGGCCGAACCAGGGGAGCAGCGCCTTCGGCCGGCCCATCCGGCGGGACTGGCCGCCACACAGCACGATGGCCGCACGCTTCACGAGCCCCTCCCCGCGTTGGCGAGGCAGTCTACCCCATCGCCCCGGGCGCCCCGTTCGTTCTACTGTTGGCCGACCATGAGCCACCCCGACACGAAGGCGCGCCCCGAAGACGGGCTCTACCGCGCCCTGCCCGAAGCCGACCATTTCCAGCCCTCGTCCCTGACGGGCGGTCCCTGGGATCCGAAGTTCCAGCACGGCGGCCCGGTCTCCGGCCTGCTCGCCCACGCGATCGATCGCATCGCCGCGCCGGTCCCGATGCGGATCGTGCGGCTGACCGTCGAGATGTTTCGCGGTGTGCCGCTGACGCCGCTCCGGGTCGAGACGCGACTCGTGCGCGCCGGAAAGCGGATCCAGAGCCTCGAGGCGAGCCTCTTCGACGGTGCGACCCCCGTCGCCCGCGCGACGGCGCTGCGCATGCGCCGCCGCGCCGACCTCGCGAGCCAGGCCTCCGATGCCCCTCTCGACCCGGGCCTCGGCCATCCGCCCGAGATCGTCCCTTCGATCCTCGAGTCGCGGCGCTTCGCCGAGGGCACGATCCTGCTCCCCGGCTTCATCCGCGCCGTCGACATCGTGACCGATCCGCCGAAGGTCGCCGGCCAGCCCGGCAACGCCTGGACCCGCCTGCTCTGCCGCGTCGTCGAAGGCGAAGAGCCCTCGCCCACCGTCCGCCTCGCGACCCTCGTCGACTTCGCGAGCGGGACCGGCAGCGCCCTCGACTACAGCCGCCATACCTCCATCAACCCCGACCTCTCGATCCACGTCCTCCGGGAGCCGCGAACCGCCTGGATCGGCCTGCGCGGGCAGACCTGGTTCTCCGCCGACGGCGTCGGCCAGAGCAGCGCCGGCGTCTACGACGAGGAAGGACTCGTTGCCCGGGTCCAGGCCTCCCTGCTGCTCGAACGCCGGGCCTGAGCCCGGGGTCCGGCCGCAGCGCCCGGCCCGGGAATGAGTAAGATCCGGGCCGAAAAAACCAGATCCCCCGAGCTCGCCCCCGGCGGCGCAGCGCGCGGAAGCCAGACGAACCAAGAACCAGAAGAACCAGCAGAAAGAAGGAGACGGAGATGGGCAAGCTCGACGGACGCGTGGCGATCGTGACCGGCGGCGGACGGGGCATCGGCGCCGAGGTCGCGAAGACCTTCGCCGCCGAGGGGGCCGCGGTCGTCGTGAACGACCTCGGCGCCAGCATGGACGGCAGCTCGACCGAGGGCACCCCGGCCGAAGAGGTCACCGCCGAAATCCGCAAGGCCGGCGGCAAGGCCTCCGCGAACAACTGCGACGTCACGAGCTTCGCCCAGACCGAGGGCCTGATCGCCCAGGCCGTGAAGGACTTCGGCCGCCTCGACATCGTCGTCAACGTCGCCGGCATCATCCGCGACGGCATGATCTTCAAGATGGAAGAGAAGCAGTGGGACGCCGTCATCGCCGTCCACCTCAAGGGCAGCTTCAACACCTCCCGCCACGCCTCCGTCTACTGGCGCGAGAACCGCGGCGGCGAGTACCGCCTGATCCACTTCATCTCCGGCTCGGGCCTCTGGGGCGCCCCCGCGCAGCCCAACTACGCCGCCGCCAAGATGGGCATGGTCGGCCTCTCGAACAGCTGCGCGACCGCGCTCGCGAGCTACGGCGTGACCAGCAACTGCATCGCGCCCGTCGCCTACACCCGCATGACCGCGAGCCTCGAGGGCAAGGGCACGACGATGAACTACAGCGCCTCGAACGAGAAGCTCTCGACGAAGAACGTCGTCCCCCCCGTCGTCTGGCTCGCGAGCGAGCAGTCGAGCTGGATGAACGGCCGCATCATCCAGTGCGGCAACGGCCGCATCGGCCTGTTCAACCAGCCCGCGATCGAGCGCGAGGTCACGACGCCCGGCGTGTGGGATCTCGACAACGCGTTCGAGGAGATGAACACGACGTTCCGAGACGCGGTCGAGTATCCGAATCCGTTCCGCAAGCCGAAGAGCTGAAGGCGCGCGGGCGAGGCACGACGCGGCGAGCCTTGCTGGATCGTCGCGACCGGCACGGCGCAGGTTTCGCGAATGGCTCGCCCTTGTTTCGGGCACCCCGATCGGGCGCATGGATGCGCCTTCGGCGGGCGGATGCGCTGGGGCGGGCGTCGGCTGCGCTTGACTTCGCGAAACCTGCACCGCACCGATCGCTCGCGCTCTGCCGAAGTGCCCGCGCCGTGACGGCCGCTCGCGTCGTGCCGGGACCGCCGCGTCGTGCCGGTCGCTTCCATCGTACCGAGATGGCCGCGCAGCTCCGACCGTCGGCGCTGTGCAGACGGTCCAGAAGCGTGGTGGGGATGCGGCGAGCTCGGTCGATTCGTCGACGGCGCGGTTCCCACCTCGCGGCGACACGAACATCATCCGAGCCATCGCGGCCGCACGATGTCCTTCGATGACGATGGTGCATCGCCAGCCACACGCTCGAATCCGCGCGACCGCTCCTCGATCCACGTCATCGAAACTGGCGAGCCGAATCGCCCCGTCCGACACGAGCTTTCGAGCAGAGCACGAGCGCCCGGTGCGACGCGGGCATTTCGCCGGGGCGTGAGCGATCGGCGCGGTGCAGGTTTCGCGAAGTCAAGCGCAGCCGGAGGTCGCCTCGGCGAAGCGATCGCAGCAAGGAAACGCCCGCCCCGCCCATCCGCCCGCAGAACGGGCGAGCCATTCGCGAAACCTGCGCCGTGCCGATCGCGACGACTCAGCAAGGCTGGCCGCGACGCACCGGGCGCGACGCCCCAGTCGGAACCCGAGCCCCATCAGGCGCAATGGGCTCGACCGAACCGA
>JBIPOQ010000298.1:0-4986 GCA_044379055.1 Myxococcota bacterium | reverse complement strand
GACGGGGATGGACTGGCGCTGGCCGTTCTTGCGGATCTTGTAGACCTCGAAATGGAGATGGGGGCCGGTCGAGAAGCCGGTGTCGCCGGAGAGGCCGATCAGGTCGCCCGACTGGACCTGCTGGCCGACGCGCGCGGGACCGCCGTGACGGAGATGGGCATAGACGGAGAAGGTGCCGTCGACATGCTCGATGATGACGCGGTTGTCGCCCTCGCTCTCGCCGGTGCGGATGCCGCTCGCGACCTTGTCGTTGATGACCTCGACGATCGTCCCGCCGCGGGAGGCGAGGATCGGCGTTCCCCACGGCATCGGAAAGTCGAGGGCGTAGGCGCTCGCGCCCTTGTGGCTGAAGGGCCCGTTGTAGCCCTGGCTGATCACGACGTATTGGCTCCCGGCGAAGGGCATGCGGTAGTGCCAGCGGTCGTCGTGGACGGCGTGCGGGTTGCCCGAGAGGACGTGCCACTTCGTCTGGTAGCCATGGGGCGCGTCGGCCGCCTGGATCGCGAGCAAGCCCGCCGTCCGGGTCTCTCCGGGGTTCAATCGGACGACGAAAGGCGTCGCCTGGAGGGCCTTCACGTTGACGAGCCCGTGCGGCTCCAGCACGACCCAGGCCGCGCGCTCGTGCTCGCTGCGCAGCTCGAGAGTCAGGTAGACGCCGCGCTTCGTGACGCGCTGGCAGATCCTGTCCTGGCAGGCCCATTCACCGATCGGTGTGGAGGGGGCTGCGGTCGCCCGGCCGGAGAAGGCGAGGGAAGCGACCAGGGCGAGCGCGAGCAGAGCGGTGAGGAAGGCCCGTTTCATGGGTCCCGCATCGGATGCCCGCCGCGCGGGCTTGATCGGGGTCTGGCCTACCAGAGCTGATCCGCATAACGATCCGTGCCCGGGATCGTCGGGATGAAGGGGGCCGACAGCAGCAGCCGCCCGAGGCCCGCCGATTCGACCCGTTCCGCGAGCCGTCGGGTCCAGGCAGGCAGCGTCTTCGTCGCGTCCTCGGGGTGGAAGCTGAAGACGAGGAGCCGACGCGGGAGGTTCTTCGGCCGTTCGACGTAGGCCGGCATGTCTTCGCCGATCGGGAGCGGCTCGGTCACGAGGGCGAGCGAGGGGCCCCCCGCGGCGAGGGACTCGCGCAGCCAGCCGCCCTCGAGGGCGGCGGCGAGACCCTCGCGTCCCGCGGACTCGCTCGCCTCGAAGAAGGTCAGCCCGACCCCAGCGTAGGGATGCTCGAGGGCGAGCTCGATCGGAACGCCGTCCGGATCGTGGGAGACCGCGAAGCGCGAGGCGTAGAAGCCGGCGTGGACGGGCTTGCGCATGCTGAACATGCGGTCGTGGGCGTGGAGCGCCTTCACGCGGTCGGTCGCCCAGGCCTGCGCTTCGTCGTGATGGCCGCCGAGGATCCAGTAGAGCGCGAGGTACGAGCCCGCGCGGACGTCGGCGAGGAGCGCGTCCTTCTCCGGCAGTCGGACGTCCTTCTGGGCGCGGGTCGCGACGAAGCGTCGGCCGGAGAAGAAATGCGGGCCGACCATGCAGCCCGAGAAGAAATGATCGCGCTCGTACCAGCGGTGGAACGCGACCTCCTGGCCGACGTCGGGATCGAGGAGGCTCACGAGGACGGTACCCACCTTGACCTCGGCGGGGGCACCCGGGGACTTCACTGCATCGTTCGCTGTCTTCGGCGTCATCGGGTCTCCTCGTCGAGCTGTGCAAGATAGACCTGCTCGGCGCGCTGGAACAGCTCGATCATCGCATCGCGTTCCCGGGGATCCTGGAATCGGCCGACGGTGCGGGCCCAATCGATCGCTTCGCGCACCCAGCCGAGCAGGACCCGGGCATCTTCTCTCGAGCGTCGAGGACGGCCGTCGACGGAGACGTAGATCGGGCTGGTATGAGCCATGACGGGAATGCCTTCGAACCCGACGAGGGCGAACTCCTGGTAGGGAAGCAGCTCCGAGGAGTACGCCCGCGCGGCGATCCAGGCGCTGCGGTCGATCTCGAGCTCCGGCTCGAGGACGACCTCGAGTGCCTTCTCCGGATTGAGGCGTGTCGCGACGACGCGTCCGTCCTGCACGATCTCGAGACGCTCGATCGGAATGCGCGAGCGGGACTTCGCGCGGACCCGGATGCGCTGACCCTTCCGGGCCTCGAGCGTGTCGCCGATCGTCGCCCCGTTCGCTTCGAATTCCAGCAGGGGCGCCGTCGATACGAAGGTTCGCCCGGCGCGGATCGCCTCGAGCCACGCACCGTATTCGAACGGGCCGTCCTGCTTTGCGAAGACGCGGACCGATCCGGCGACCTGGGTGTTGTACATCTTGTCGGTGCCGGCCGTGGCGGGCAGATCGAATCCGCAGTTCAGGAAGCGGTACCAGGTCTCGGCCGCCGGCGGCGCGGGCATCACGTTCTCGCTCGAGAACGCGTTTCCCCAGGTCAGCACGTCGACGGCGTCGAGCTTGCCGAGGGCGATGTCGACGGCGAGCTCGCCTTTCGGCCAAGGGAAGTGCGCCGCCGCGACGAGCCCGCCCTGGGCATGGGCCGCGTCGGCCTGGGTCGCCATCGGCGGATGATCGAACCCGCCCGGGACCCCCTCGGACGGACCGCCCCAGGTCAGCGGATGGACGAGCTGGCGGATGCCGAGCAGGATCGAGTGGCCGAGCCAGCCGTGGCGCGTCTCCTCGCCGACGTAGATCGCGCGGCCCGGCGGCGAGCTGCCGGCGGGCGCGCCGGTGAAATGCTCGACGTTGGTGATCAGCGCACCCCATTTCGACGCGAGAATGTTGATCACGTCGAGATCTTCGCCCTCGAGCTCGAGGCGCGCGGCCTCGGGATCGACGAAGTGGACATGGGTGTCGCCCGAATACCATCCCTGCTTCCGGACGTCGGACCAGCGGGTCAGGGCGATGCGCAGGTCATTGGGCTCGCCGGCGCGGACCTCGAAGGTCCGCTCGACGGGTGCGTACTCGAAGCCCCGCATCAGCTCGATCGAATAACGTCCGGCGGGCAGCCGAAGCCCGGTCTCGCCGGGGACGTAGGCCCAGGTCCGTCCGGCGACCCGGACGTCCTTGCCCACCGACTCGCGCCAGCCCGTCGCGATCTCGCGCGAATGACCTTCCGGCGCCCAGTATCGCCCCTGATCATCTGCGACGTGGATGCGGGTCGCGATCGGCGAGCCATCGGCCGCATCGACGACGCGAAGCGCGACGCGTTCGAGGATCGAGTGCTCGGGCTCCTCGCGCCGGGCGAATTCGGGGAGCTCCGCCTGCTCCGCGATGCGCTCGATCCGCCATTCCCCCTTCGAACGGGCGAGGGAGACCTCGGCGGCGACGGCAGTCGTCTGCATCACGACCCCGAGGATCTCGCCGACCTTCGCCCGATCGCCTTCGATCGCATAGCGTGCGTGCCGCAGGTCGATCGTCTGCATCGGCGCCTCGCCGGCGGCGACGAGGGCGAGATAGCGATCGTGGTCCGCGGGACCGCTGAACCGGCTCGCGTGCTCGAAATCCGGGCTCAGCAGGCGACCGATTCCGACGGCGTCGTCGTTCGCGATGCCGTTGGCCCATTCGAGGAGCACGAGCCGGATCGCGTCCTCTGCGCCGGGATGGGCGCGGGCGGTCCCACTCGCGAGTGCGAGCCCGCAAATCACGACGATTCGCCACCCTCTCGCAGCCCGGATGAGATGCTCCATGCGATAGCCTCCGCGATCCTTCCGGATCCCATGCGGTCCCACTTCTTCCGGGCAGGGTAGACTGCGCCGTCCGGGATTGTCAGAATCGAAGTGAAGAACGAGGTCGAGCCCCCTTCATGAGCATCCAACCCTTCCAGATCGCCGTTCCCGACGCGATCCTCGTCGACCTCGCACGCCGACTCGACGCGACGATCTGGCCACAGACCCTCGACGACGCCGGCTGGGACTACGGAACGGACCTTCCGACGCTTCGCGACCTCGTCGACCATTGGCGCCATCGCTTCGATTGGCGTGCACGGGAAGCCGAGCTGAATCGCTTCCCGCAGTTCCAGGTCCAGCTCGGCGACGCCTCGGTCCACTGTCTCTGGGCGCGGGCCGAGGGGCGCGCGACGCCTCTCATGCCGCTCGTCCTGACCCATGGCTGGCCGAGCTCCTTCTACGAGCTGACCGCCGTCGTCGAGCCGCTGACGAAGGCGGGCTTCGACGTCGTCGTGCCCTCGCTCCCGGGCTACGGCTTCTCGAGCCCGCCGACCCGCCGCGGCTTCGGCGCGGGCCAGGTCGCCGATCTCTGGGTCGAGCTCATGGCGAAGCTCGGTTATGCGCGCTTCGGTTCCCATGGCGGGGACTGGGGCTCGGCGGTGACGACGGCGCTCGGGGCGCGGCATCCGGACAAGCTGATCGGGCTCCACGTCAACATGCTCGCTCCGCCCGTCGATCCCGCGAAGCTCTCGCCCGAGGACCGGATCTGGTGGCAGGAGGTCCTCGACTATCGCGATCGCGAGTGGGGCTACGTCCACCTCCAGCGGACCAAACCCCAGACCGCCTCCTTCGCGCTGACGGACTCGCCGGTCGGGCTCGCGGCCTGGATCCTCGAGAAGTGGTGGCGCTGGAGCGACATCGAGGACGAGCAGGGGCGTCGGGAGCTCGCCCGGCGCTATTCGAAGGATCAGCTCCTCACGACGATCATGCTCTACTGGGTCACGCGTTCGATCGGCCCGTCGATGCGCATGTACTACGAGACCTTCGCGCGGGGGAACCTGATCCCGCAGCCGCCGCGGATCGAGGTGCCCCTCGGCGTCGCCGCCTTCAAGGAGGGGAATCGGGCCCCGCGCGCACTGGCCGAGCCGCATTACAACATCGTCCGCTGGGAGGTGATCGACGACGGCGGGCATTTCCCGGGTCTCGAGAATCCCGGGCGACTGGCGCGCGAGATCGTCGAGTTCTTCGGCGCGCTCGCCTGAAGCAGGCAGCGCGAAGCAGGAAGCAGGACACGCCATGCAGGACGCGCTCGCCGGTCTCCGGGTACTCGA
>JBIPOQ010000297.1:0-5011 GCA_044379055.1 Myxococcota bacterium | reverse complement strand
CTCTCCCAGCGGCTCGACGATCTCGCCGGCCTCGATCAAGGCGCTCGTCTCGAGGGCGTCCGAGGTCCCGCAATCGTCCTCGCGGATGATCACGTCCTGCGACACGTCGACGAGGCGGCGGGTCAGGTAGCCCGAGTTCGCCGTCTTGAGGGCCGTGTCGGCCAGACCCTTCCGGGCGCCATGGGTCGAGATGAAGTACTGGAGGACCGAGAGACCTTCGCGGAAGTTCGAGGTGATCGGCGTCTCGATGATGGCGCCCGAGGGCTTCGCCATCAGACCGCGCATGCCGGCCAGCTGACGCATCTGCTGCGCCGAGCCGCGCGCGCCCGAGTCGGCCATCATGTAGACGTTGTTGAACGACGGAACCTGTCGTTCCGTGCCGTCCGCGTCCGTGACCGTGTCGGTCGCGATGCCCTCGAGCAGCTGGGTCGTGATCTGCTCCGTCGCCTGCGCCCAGATGTCGACCACCTTGTTGTAGCGCTCGCCGTCGGTGATCAGACCTTCCTGGTACTGCTCCTGGATCTGACCGACCTCTTCGGTCGCCGAATCGAGGAAGCGCTGCTTGTCCGGCGGGATCCGCATGTCGTCGATGCAGATCGAGATGCCGGCGCGGGTCGCGTTCGTGTAGCCGAGGGTCCGCAGCTTGTCGGCCAGCAGCACCGTCGCCTTGCTGCCCAGCCGCCGGTAGCACTGGTCGATCAGCTCGCCGAGCGCCTTCTTGTCCATCACCTGATTGATGAACTCGAAGGGAATCGCGCCGGGGACGATGTCCCGGAGCAACACGCGTCCGGTCGTCGTCTCGACCATCTCGCCGTCCAGGCGGACGTGGATCGCGGCATGCAGATCGAGCACGCCCGCGTCGTAGGCCATCTGGACCTCTTCGAGGGTCGCGAACTTCATGCCCTCGCCGGTCGCCCCGGCGCGCTCGCGCGTCATGTAGTAGACGCCGAGCACGATGTCCTGGGTGGGGCCGATGATCGGCCGACCGGTCGCGGGGCTGAGGATGTTGTTGGTCGACATCATCAGCACGCGCGCTTCGATCTGGGCTTCGACGGAAAGCGGGACGTGGACCGCCATCTGATCGCCGTCGAAGTCGGCGTTGAACGCCGCGCAGACGAGCGGATGGAGCTGGATCGCCTTGCCCTCGATCAGCATCGGCTCGAAGGCCTGCATGCCGAGTCGGTGGAGCGTCGGCGCCCGGTTCAGCAGGATCGGATGCTCCTTGATGACCTCGGCCAGGATGTCCCAGACCTCCGGTCGCTCGTTCTCCACCATCTTGCGCGCGGCCTTGATGGTGGTCACGAAGCCCTGCTGCTCGAGCTTCGAGTAGATGAACGGCTTGAAGAGCTCGAGCGCCATGCGGTTCGGGAGCCCGCACTGATGCAGCCGCAGCTCGGGACCCACCACGATCACCGAGCGACCGGAGTAGTCCACGCGCTTGCCGAGCAGGTTCTGGCGGAAGCGGCCCGACTTGCCCTTCAGCATGTCGGAGAGGCTCTTCAGCGGGCGCTTGGACGGGCCCGTGATGACCCGACCGCGACGACCGTTGTCGAAGAGCGCGTCGACCGCCTCCTGCAGCATCCGCTTCTCGTTGCGGATGATGACCTCGGGCGCGTTCAGCTCCTGCAGGCGCTTGAGCCGGTTGTTGCGGTTGATCACCCGGCGATACAGATCGTTGAGATCCGAGGTCGCGAAGCGTCCGCCATCGAGCGGCACGAGCGGGCGCAGGTCCGGCGGGATCACGGGCACGACCTCGAGCACCATGAACTCGGGCCGGTTGATCGCCGACTCGCGGAAGGCGTCGAGCACCTTGAGGCGCTTGGCGATCTTCTTGCGCTTCGCTTCGCTCGTCGCCTCGCGCATCTCCTCGCGCAGGCGCGTGCACTCGCCTTCGACGTCGAGCTCGGCGAGCAGCCGTCGCACGGCCTCGGCGCCGATGCCGACCTCGAACGCGTCGCGGCCGTGGGCCTCACGCAGCTCCTGCAGGCGCTCGTCGGAGACGAGCTCGCCCTTCTCGAGCTCCGTGTCCTTCGGGTCGAGGACGACGTGGGCCTCGAAGTAGAGGACCTTCTCGAGGTCGCGCAGGGTGATCTCGAGGATGTTGCCGATGCGCGAAGGCAGCGACTTCAGGAACCAGATGTGGGCCACCGGCGACGCCAGGGTGATGTGACCCATGCGCTCGCGGCGGACCTTCGACTGGATGACCTCGACGCCGCACTTCTCGCAGACGACGCCGCGGTGCTTCATGCGCTTGTACTTGCCGCAATTGCACTCGTAGTCCTTGACCGGACCGAAGATCTTGGCGCAGAAGAGCCCGTCGCGTTCCGGCTTGAAGGTCCGGTAGTTGATGGTCTCCGGCTTCTTCACCTCGCCGAAAGACCACTCGCGGACCTTGTCCGGGCTCGCCAGCGAAATGCGCAGCGAGTTGAACGCCAACGGGTCCTTGGGCTTCTCGAAGAGATTGTATAGATCACGCAATGATGGGTCCCTCTCTCGGGTTCCTGCGATGTTCGTTCAATCGAGCCGTGTGCGACCGCCCCGGTCTCGACGACCGGGGCGATCCATCGGCGCCTTTGCGAATCAGACCGGCGGTCCCTCTTCGCGCATCTCGATGTCGAGGCCGAGCGCCTGGAGCTCCTTCACGAGCACGTTGAAGCTCTCGGGGAGTCCGGGCTCGAGCGTGTGCTCGCCCTTGACGATCGATTCGTAGATCCGCGTCCGGCCCTGCACGTCGTCCGACTTCACCGTCAGGAACTCCTGCAGACCGTAGGCGGCGCCGTACGCCTCGAGCGCCCAGACCTCCATCTCGCCGAGCCGCTGACCACCGAACTGCGCCTTGCCGCCCAGCGGCTGCTGGGTCACGAGGCTGTACGGGCCGATGGATCGGGCGTGCAGCTTGTCGTCGGCCAGGTGGTGGAGCTTCAGCATGTAGATCGTGCCGATCGTGACGTCCCGATCGAACGCCTCGCCGGTCCGCCCGTCGAACAACACGATCTGGCCCGACGTCGGCAGCTCCGCGCGCGCGAGCTCCTGCTTGACCTCGATCTCCGACGCCCCGTCGAAGACCGCGGTCGCGACGTGGATGCCCTTGACGACGTTCTCGGCGAGGGAGTCGATCGCTTCCTCCGAGGCTCCGGCGATCATCTCGCCGATCTCGTCGTCCGCGTAGATCTCCTTCAGCTTCGCCCGGATCTCGGTCCGGGTGGCCTGTCGCTCGAGCATCCGACGGATCTGGCGACCGAGACCGTGCGCCGCCCACCCGAGGTGGGTCTCGAGGATCTGTCCGATGTTCATGCGCGAGGGCACGCCCAGCGGATTCAGCACGATGTCGACCGGCGAGCCGTCGGACATGTAGGGCATGTCCTCTTCCGGAAGGATCCGGGAGATGACGCCCTTGTTGCCGTGGCGGCCGGCCATCTTGTCGCCGACCGAGAGCTTGCGTTTGATGGCGACGTAGACCTTCACCATCTTGAACACGCCCGGCGGCAGCTCGTCACCCTTGCGCAGTCGCGCGATCTTCTCGTCGAAGACGGCCTTGATCACCATCGCCTGCTCTTCCACGTGATGGAAGACGCGGTCGACGTGCTCCTGGGTCTTCGCGTCGGTCACCTGGATCTCGCGCCAGCGCCGATCCGGGATCTGCGCGATCGCCTCGAGGCTGATCTTGTCCCCCGGCTTCAGCCACTCGAGCTCCTTGCGCTCGTCCGCGACGCGATTGGCCGCCTGCTTGCCGACGATCAGCTCCCGCACCTTGTTGAAGGCACTCCTGCGGATGATGCGGATCTCGTCTTCCTGATCCTTCCGCAGTCGCTCGATCTCGGCCTCTTCGAGGGCCTTGGCGCGCTCGTCCTTCTCGACGCCTCGGCGGGAGAAGACCTGGGCACCGATGATCGTGCCCGTGACGCCCGGCGGGACGCGCAGCGACGTATCGCGAACGTCGCCCGCCTTCTCGCCGAAGATCGCGCGCAGGAGACGCTCCTCGGGCGAGAGCTGGGTCTCGCCCTTCGGCGTGATCTTGCCGACGAGGATGTCGTCCTGGTGGACCTCGGCGCCGATGCGCACGATGCCCGCCTCGTCGAGGTCGCGCAGGGCGTCCTCGCCGACGTTGGGAATGTCGCGGGTGATGTCTTCCTTCCCGAGCTTGGTGTCGCGGGCGACGCACTCGAACTCCTCGATGTGGATCGAGGTGAAGTAGTCGTCCTTGACGATGCGCTCGGAGATGAGGATCGAGTCCTCGAAGTTGTATCCGCCCCACGGCATGAACGCGACGGTCACGTTCGCGCCCAGCGCCATCTCGCCGCGATCCGTCGCCGGACCGTCCGCGATCACCTGACCCTTCTTGACGCGGTCGCCCGCCTTCACGATCGGCCGCTGATTGATGCAGGTGTTCTGGTTCGAGCGCTGGTACTTGATCAGGTTGATGATGTCGACGTTGCTGCCCGTGCCGTCGTCCTCGTCGGGCTTCAGCACGATGCGCGCGGCATCGACCGACTCGACCGTCCCGTCCCGCTTGGCGACGACCGTGACGCCCGAATCGCGCGCCACGATGCCCTCCATGCCCGTCCCGACGAGCGGAGCGCTCGTGCGGAGCAGCGGCACGGCCTGCCGCATCATGTTGGATCCCATGAGGGCGCGGTTCGCGTCGTCGTTCTCGAGGAAGGGAATCAGCGACGCAGCCACCGAGACCAGCTGGTTCGGCGACACGTCCATCATGTCGACTTCCTCGGGCGGGATCATCTCGAACTCGCCCTGCTTCCGGACCGAGATGCGCTCGTCGACGAATCGTCCGTCCTTGTCGAGCACGGCGTTCGCCTGCGCGATGACCATGCGCTCCTCGTCGAGAGCCGACAGGAACTTCACTTCCTTCGTCACCCGACCGTCGCGCACCTGGCGATAGGGCGTCTCGATGAAGCCCATCTCGTTGACGCGTGCGAAGGTCGAGATCGAGGCGATCAGACCGATGTTCGGGCCTTCCGGCGTCTCGATCGGGCAGATCCGGCCGTAGTGGGTC
>JBIPOQ010000296.1:0-5013 GCA_044379055.1 Myxococcota bacterium | reverse complement strand
CTCTTCTGGTCCGGCTTCTACGACAATCTGCGCCAGGCCTTCGACCAGATGGAGGGCGATCTCGGCGGGATGGGCATCGACCTCGACCAGCTGCTCAAGCAGCTCGCCGAGATGATGAAGGAGATGGACGGCGACCTCGACCTCTCGGAGCTCGCGAAGGCCCTGCTGACCCAGGATCTCTCCCAGCTCGAGAACATGATCCGCCAGGCCGCCGAGGAGGCGGGCACCGGCCGCATCGAGAACATGCTCCAGGTCGGTTTCTTCAGCCGGCGCACCGCCGAGCAGCTCGGGCTCGAGGGGGCGTCGCAGGAGCTCGAGAACCTCGTCGAGCGCATGCGCGCGATGGGCATGGGCGACGCCCAGATCCAGCAGATGCAGGAGCTGATGCGCAAGCTGATGGAGACCGTGCGCCGGACGGTGCGGGGCTTCACCGAGCGCGAGCTGCAGCAGCAGAACCACAACTACATGGAGAAGTTCCGTCGCGAGATGCTGACGGAGAAGAGCTTCTACCACCTGACCGAGGACGAGATCGCACGCATGCGCGAGGTCGTCTCGCGCCTCGCCCAGCGCATCAAGAACATTCTCTCGATCCGCAAGAAGCGGCTCAAGCGCGGCAAGCTCGACCTCCACCAGACCCTGCGCCGCAACATGGCGCGCGGCGGCATCCCCTTCGAGGTCGTCTACAAGACGCGGCGCAAGGATCGTCCGAAGCTCGTCATCCTCTGCGACGTGTCGTCGTCGGTCGCGAACGTCTCGCGCTTCATGCTGCAGTTCATGTACTCGCTGCAGGAGGCCTTCACCAAGATCCGCTGCTACGTCTTCGTCGCGGAGCTCGGGGAGGTCACGAGCGTCTTCCAGGAGAAGGACATCAGCCAGGCGATCGAGAAGGCGCTCGACGGGGGCGACGTGATCAACGTCTATACCCGCAGCAACTTCGGCTACGCCTTCCACGAGTTCTGGAAGAATCATCTCGCGTCGGTCGACAAGAAGACGACCGTGATGATCCTCGGCGACGCGCGCAACAACTACAACGACGCCAAGGCCTGGTGCATCCGCGACATCCAGAACAAGGCGAAGAACGTGGTCTGGCTGAACCCCGAGAGCCCCTCGGCCTGGGGATTCGGGGACTCGGTGATGGATCGCTACATGCCCTACTGCGACATCGTCGAGGAGTGCCGGAACCTCCGGCAGCTCTCCCGGGTCGTCGATCAGATCATCCTCTGACGGGTCGGGAAGAAGGAGCACCGCAGATGACGTCTCCGCATCCGGATCGGGAGCTCGGGAACGCGTCCGCCGCGGCGGGGGAGACCGCTTCCGGGGAGACGCTCGCGGCGCCGGCCGGCGACGCCCCGGGCGGGCCGGAGGCCGCCGCAGACGGGGCCTACTCGCCGAAGCGGCAGGTCGCGGCGCGGGACGAGGCTTCGCTCGCGCTCGTGATCCTGCGCGATGTGGCCGTCGCTTCGGTGCTCCTCTCGCTCTTCGCGGCGGCCGAGGCCTGGGCGACCGTCTCGCGGCTCGCGCTCGCGAGCCTTCTCTCGGTGGTGGATGGCCTGCTGGTCGGCGTCGCGACGAATGCACTGGCCCACGAGTGGGGTCATTTCGTCGGCGCGCGGCTCGGCGGCGGTCATGCGCCGCTCAAGCCGCTCACGAAGTTCCTGCCGCTCTACGACTTCGACTACGCGAACAACGACAACCGCGCGTTTCTCTGGATGAGCTACGGCGGCAACCTCGCGCACGCGGCGGTCGTCCTGATCTACCTGGTGCTGGTGCCGACCCGGAGCATGGGGACGGCGGCGCTCGTCGCCGGCGCGTTCGGCTTCGCGGTCTTCTCGAGCCTCGTCGAGCTCCCCGTGATCCAGCAGGCGCGCCGCGGTGTGCCGGGGCTCGAGGCGCTCGCCGTGATCCCGCGCGATTTCGTGTCGCGCTACCTGCCCTGGGCGATCGCCGCGGCGTTCGCGGCGTACGTCGTCCTCTGAGCGCGCGGCGAAGGGCGAGGCCCTTCCGCAGCCCGCAGGCGAAGCGCGCTCGTCCCGGGTCCGGTGTCGGTCATGGCCCCGGAGATCGCTTCGACCCCTGAAACGAAAAACGCCCCGTCGGTCGAGCCGACGGGGCGTTCGTCAGGGGGAGGGGCGGTGGACTCATTCAATGGGGGGTGAGAGGTTGGACATTTCAGAGAAATGGCCATTCCACCGCCACTCCGAAACCCGATGACTTTTGGGCATTATGGCGGGCGGGATTCGCTTGTCAATCGCGAAACTCGATTCCCTCGGAACTTTTCTCGAACGCTTCAAAACCAGCCTGTTTTGTCGGCCTTCGAGAAACTACTCGAAGTCTTCGGGGCGCTTCCGAGGGCCGCCGCGCCGCTGCGTTCGATCGACTCGACGCTAGGCGTCGGGTACGTTCCGCGCCGCGCGGGCAGGGCGCGTCGACCGCGGCCTCCCGAGGCCCTCGTCCGCGCCGAATACCGCCTCGACCCAGAACGGAATTCCCTTGTCTGCCCAGCGATTTAGCGTCCGAACCTACGGCTGTCAGATGAACGTTCACGACTCCGAGAAGGTGTCGGCCCTGCTCGAAGGCGCCGGCCTCGTCGCGAGTCCGAGCGAGCAGGACGCGGACCTGCTCGTCATCAACACCTGCTCGATCCGCGACAAGGCCGAGCACCAGCTGTACAGCGACCTCGGCCTGCTGCGCGCCTGGAAGGCCGAGCGGCCCGGGCGGATGGTGGCGGTCGGGGGCTGCGTCGCCGAGCAGCTCGGCGACCGGCTCCTCGGTCGTTTCGGCCACGTCGATTTCGTCTTCGGGACCCACCACCTGCGCCGCGTCCCCGACCTCGTCGAGGCCGCCCGCGCCGGGGTGCGCTCGGCCGAGGTCGGCGAGGACCGCGGCCCCGGGCGCTTCGATCTGCCCATGGCGAGCCGCGCCGAGCCGGGCGAGGGCGTGCGTCGCAAGGCCTTCGTCACCGTGATGGAGGGCTGCGACATGTTCTGCAGCTTCTGCATCGTGCCGCTCACGCGGGGGCGCGAGATCAGCCGCTCGGCGCGGGAGATCGAGGCCGAGGTCCGGGCCCTCGTCGAGCGGGGCATCCGGGAGGTGACGCTGCTCGGGCAGACGGTGAACGCCTATGGACGCCACGACGTGCGCCGGGGCCAGGCGGCCCAGGTCGGCACGATGCCCTTCGCCGAGCTGCTCGGCCGCCTCGATGCGATCCCGGGCCTCGAGCGGATCCGGTACACGAGCCCGCATCCGCTCTTCTTCGACGACGCCTTGATCCGCGCCCATGGCGAGCTCGAAAGGCTCTGCCCCCACGTCCACCTCCCGCTCCAGAGCGGCTCGAACCGGATCCTCGAGGCCATGCGCAGGCGCTACACGCGCGAGCGCTACCTCGAGATCGCCGGTGCGCTGCAGGGAGCCCGGAGCGACCTCGTGCTGACGACCGACCTGATCGTCGGCTTTCCGGGGGAGACGGACGGGGACTTCGAGGAGACGCTTTCGATCGTCGACGAGGCGGGCTTCGTCGACAGCTTCAGCTTCAAGTACTCGCCCCGCCCCGGGACGAGCGCGGCCGACCTCGAGAGCACGGTCTCCGGCGAGCTGGCCCAGGAGCGGTTGGTCCGGCTGCAAGCGCTCCAGTCCGAGCGGACCCTGGCCTACCACGAGACGCGTGTGGGGCAGGAGACCCGTGTGCTCATCGAGGGGGCCAGCCGGCACGGCGGAAGCCAGGTCTCCGGCCGCGACCCTCATCAGCGGGTCGTGAATCTCGATCCGGCGCCGGGGCAGGTCTTCCTGCCCGGGGATTTCGTGGACGTCCGGATCGTCGAGGCCCAGCCCCACTCCCTGCGTGGCATCGCGGGGGAATTCACCGGATCTCGTCTGAAGTCGGGCACGAGGCCCGCCGATGAGCGCGAGAGGCAGGGGCGCACCCCCGCGATCGCAGGGGACCGGTAGAGGTCCTCCCGATCCGGATCGGCGCGCGTGCCTTTCGAGGGGCCATGGGCAAGGCGCGCATTCTCGCTGTCGACGACCAGCGCTATTTCCGCGAGCTGATCGAGGGCCTCCTCTCGGACGCGGGCTTCGACGTGCAGACGGTCGCCTCCGGCGAGGAGGCGCTGCAGCGCCTCGAGCGCGACGACTTCGACATCGTCCTCACCGACCTGGTCATGCCCGGCATGGACGGCACCGAGCTCGTCCGCAAGATCCGCGAGCGCCTGCCGCAGCAGGACGTCGTGATGGTGACGGGCGTCGTCGACGTGAAGATCGCCGTCGACGCCATGAAGCAGGGCGCCACCGACTACATCCTCAAGCCCTTCGACCGCGGCGCGCTCGTCGAGACGGTCGGCAAGCTCGTCGAGCGCCGCCGGATCCGCGTCGAGCACGCGCGGCTGGTCGAGGAGAATCTCGAGTACATGGGCGTCGTCTCGCTCTTCGAGCGCGCGACGGGACTCTTCTCGTCGCTCTCCCTCGAGCCGCTCGCCGAACGGCTGCTCGAGGGCCTCTGTCTCGAGACGCGGGCCCAGACCGGCGTCGTCTGGCTGGCCGACGAGCTCGGCAGCGAGGCCCTCTCGCTCGTCGGTGTGCGCGGGCTCGTCCGGCTCGAGAGCGAGCCCAGGGCGATCTCGTTCGACGAGGTCGAGGCGGCGTGGTGTCCCGGGTTGCGCGATGCGAAGTCCGTCGTCGCGGTGTTGCCCGAGGACGCCGAGGCCAGCGAGGCGCTCTTCCTGCCGCTGCGCGCCGGTTCCGAGCGGGTCGGCGTCGTGCGGCTCTCGGATCGCTTGCACGGCGAGCCCTTCCCGCCTGGCGATCGCGTGATGGCGGAGAAGTTCGCCGAGCTCGGTGGCGTCGCGATCGGAAATGCCATGCGTTTTCGCGCGCTCGAGCGCCGTTCGCTCCGGGATCCCGAGACCCGAGCCTACTCCCGCGCCTATCTCGACGACGCGGTCCGCAACGAGATCCACAAGGCGAACCGCTTCGGCCACCGCTTCTCCCTGCTGCGCATCGACCTCGAGCCGCGCGGGG
>JBIPOQ010000295.1:0-5042 GCA_044379055.1 Myxococcota bacterium | reverse complement strand
CCAGCGCGAGCTCATCATCGGCGATCGCCAGACCGGCAAGACCGCGATCGCGATCGACACGATCATCAACCAGAAGGGCAAGGACGTCATCTGCGTCTACGTCGCGATCGGCCAGAAGCAGTCGACGGTCGCGCAGGTGACGGAGAAGCTGAAGCAGTACGGCGCGATGGACTACACCATCGTCGTCGCCGCGACGGCCGCCGATCCCGCCCCGCTCCAGTACATCGCGCCCTACTCCGGCTGCACGATGGCCGAGCATTTCGGACACAACGGCAAGCACGTCCTCATCGTCTACGATGATCTCTCGAAGCAGGCCGTCGCCTATCGCCAGCTCTCGCTGCTGCTGCGCCGACCCCCGGGCCGCGAGGCGTATCCGGGCGACGTGTTCTACGTCCACTCGCGGCTGCTCGAGCGCGCCTGCAAGCTCTCCGACGAGCTCGGCGGCGGCTCGATCACGGCGCTCCCGATCATCGAGACCCAGGCCGGCGACGTGTCGGCGTACATCCCGACGAACGTGATTTCCATTACGGATGGACAGATCTTCCTCGAGACGGATCTGTTCAACTCGGGCGTGCGGCCCGCGATCAACGTCGGTCTCTCGGTGTCCCGCGTCGGTGGTGCCGCGCAGACGAAGGCGACGAAGGCGGTCGCGGGTCAGCTGAAGCTGAACCTCGCCCAGTACCGCGAGATGGCGGCCTTTGCCCAGTTCGGCTCCGACCTCGACAAGGCGACCCAGGAGCAGCTCGCGAACGGCGAGCGCCAGACCGAGATCCTGAAGCAGGGCCAGTATTCGCCGCTGCAGATGGAGGAGCAGGTCGTCTCGATCTTCGCCTCGACGCCGCAGCCCGGTCGCGAGTCCTGGATCCGTCAGCTCGAGCTGACGGACATCCAGCGCTACGAGCGCGAGCTCCTCGGCTGGATGCGCTCGTCGAAGAAGGAGATCCTCGAGACGATTCGCAGCACCGGGAAGTTCGAGGACGCGACGAAGCAGCAGCTGGTCGCGGCCCTCGACGAGTTCGCGAAGATCTTCCAACCGACGGTCGCGGCGGGCGGCGCGAAGGCCAACGAGGCAGCCTAGGTGGCGAATCTCCGGGACATCAAGCGTCGCATCACGACGGTCAAGTCGACGCAGAAGATCACGTCCGCCATGAAGATGGTGGCCGCGGCGAAGCTGCGCCGCGCCCAGGACGCGATCGGCAACGCGCGTCCCTACGCGACGCGCATGCGCGCGACGCTCGAGGAGGTCTCGAAGACCACCCTCGACGAGACGCATCCGCTGCTCGCGGTCCATCCGGAGCGCAACCATCTCGAGCTCGTCGTGATCACCTCCGACCGCGGCCTCGCGGGCGCCTTCAACTCGAACGTGCTGAAGGCCGCCGAGCGGACGCTGAGAAGCCGGGCCGGCGAGTTCGGCGACGTCGGTCTGACGCTGCTCGGGAAGAAGGCGGTCGATTATTTCCGCCGCCGCCGCGCGCACCAGATCCGCTACGAGTCGCCGATCGGCGGCGACGTGCGATACGCCAAGGCCGCGGACATCGGCCGCGAGCTCGCTCGTCGTTATGCGGCGGGGGAGATCGACGAGGTCGTCGTCGTCTACAGCCAGTTCGTCTCGACGCTGAACCAGACGCCGGTGGTCCGATCCCTGCTGCCGTTCACGCCGCCGAAGGCCGGCCTGACTGCCGTCGCGGAGGACGCCTCCCTGCCCTTCGAGATCGAGCCCGATCCGGCGGCGCTCCTCGCCGCCCTCGTGCCGAAGGCGGTCGAGGTCGAGATCTTCCGGGCGCTGCTCGAGAACCAGGCCGGCGAGCACGCCGCGCGCATGACGGCCATGGAAGCCGCGACCAAGAACACCCAGGACCTGATCGAGAAGCTGACGCTCCAGTACAACCGCGCGCGTCAGGCCGCGATCACCCGCGAGCTGGTCGAGATCGTGACCGGCGCGCAGGCCCTCGAATAACGCATTCCGCCGGCCGGCCGAGATGCCGGGACCGGACCCAGACCGGATCGTGCTCCTCGCGAGCTCCGATCGAGACCGGACCAAGGAGAGAGAAGATGTCCATTGGCAAGATCGTCCAGGTGACGGGACCCGTCGTCGACGTCGAGTTCGAGGGCGGCAACCTGCCCGAGGTGTTGACGGCGCTCACGACGACGAATCCGGCGATCAACGACCAGCCCGACAACCTCGTGATCGAGGTGGCGCTCCACCTCGGCGAGAAGACGGTGCGCACGATCGCGATGGACACGACCGACGGCCTCCGCCGTGGCCAGGACGTCAAGAACACCGGCGCTCCGATCACCATCCCGGTCGGCCCCGAGACCCTCGGCCGCATCATGAACGTCGTCGGGCAGCCGGTCGACGAGCGCGGTCCGATCAACGCGAAGATGCACTTCCCGATCCACCGCCCCGCCCCCGAGTTCGTCGATCAGTCGACCTCGGTCGAGGTCCTCGAGACCGGCATCAAGGTCGTCGACCTGATCGCGCCCTACAACAAGGGCGGCAAGGTCGGTCTGTTCGGCGGCGCCGGCGTCGGCAAGACCGTCGTCATCATGGAGCTCATCAACAACATCGCGAAGCAGCACTCGGGCTACTCGGTGTTCGCGGGCGTCGGCGAACGGACGCGCGAGGGCAACGATCTCTGGCACGAGATGATGGACTCGGTCCTCGCGGACGGATCGACCGTGCTCGACAAGGCCGCGCTCGTGTACGGCCAGATGAACGAGCCGCCGGGAGCCCGCGCGCGCGTCGGCCTGACGGGCCTGACCGCCGCCGAGTACTTCCGCGACGAGGAAGGCAAGGACGTGCTCCTCTTCGTCGACAACATCTTCCGCTTCACCCAGGCGGGCTCGGAAGTGTCGGCCCTCCTCGGCCGCATCCCGTCGGCCGTCGGTTACCAGCCCACGCTGGCGACCGACATGGGCGAGCTGCAGGAGCGCATCACGTCGACGAACAAGGGCTCGATCACGTCGGTGCAGGCGATCTACGTCCCCGCCGACGATCTGACCGACCCCGCGCCGGCGACGGCGTTCACCCATCTCGACGCGACGACGGTGCTCAACCGCGCGCTCACCGAGATCGGCATCTACCCCGCCGTCGATCCGCTCGACTCGACCTCGCGCATCCTCGATCCGCAGGTCGTCGGCCAGGAGCACTACGACGTCGCCCGCGGCGTCCAGTCGACGCTCCAGTCCTACAAGGATCTCCAGGACATCATCGCGATCCTCGGCATGGACGAGCTCTCGGAGGAGGACAAGCTGACCGTCGCCCGCGCGCGCAAGATCCAGCGCTTCCTCTCCCAGCCCTTCCACGTCGCCGAAGGCTTCACCGGCACGCCCGGCGTCTACGTCCGCCTCGAGGACACGATCCGCGGCTTCCGCGAGATCCTCGACGGCAAGCACGACGACCTGCCGGAGCAGGCCTTCTACATGGTCGGCGACATCGAGAGCGCGATCGCCAAGGCGAAGACCCTCGTCTAGCCGCGCAGGGAAACGGACAGGAGAAGCAGATCCATGGCGCTCGAGCTCGTCGTCGTGACACCGGAAGGGGAAGCCTTCTCCGAGGCCGTGCAGCAGGTCGTGCTGCCCGGCGAGGCCGGGCGTTTCGGCGTGCTCGAGAGCCACGAGCGCTTCCTGACGCCTCTCGTCCGCGGACCGATGCAGATCATCAAGCCGGGGGGCGCGACGGATTGGGCCGCGCTCTCGAGCGGCTTCGCCGAGGTCGATGGCCAGAAGGTCATCGTGCTCGTCGATGGCTGTGCCATGAAGAGCGACATCGATCGAAACGCCTCGGAGAATCGCCGCGCCGAGGCCGCGGGGCGGCTCGTCTCTCTCGCCGACACCCCCGAGAACGCCGGTGAGCGCCTCCGACTCTCCGAGGTCGTCGCGACGGCCGAGCTCGAGCTCGAGGTCGCGGCGCTCTAGGCGCCTGCTCGATCGGACTGGTCGCGCCCCCCACGGTCGCGGCGGGCTCGGGAATTCGAACGACCGCCGCCACGGATCCGCAGGACGACCAGCAGCGAGCAGCCGCCCGCCAGCCCCGCGGCCAGGCCCGGCTCCGGAACCCCATAGAGGTGCTGGATCCCCGCCACGTCGTCCGGCTTCGGCAGGCGCGTGATCGGCGCCTGGAAGTCGGCATCGGGATCCGCCCAGTGGCACAGACTTCCGTCGAACCCCGGATCGACGTAGCCGCACATCAGAGAAGTCGAAACGTCGCTATGCGCCATCCCCAGCGCGTGGCCGACTTCGTGCGCAAACAGGCCGCCGAAGTCGTTGAGGTAGAAGAAGGTCGGCGGCGGATAGAGGTCGAAGGGATCGCCTTCCGCGCCGGCCGGAAGGCCGAAGCGGTTGCTGGTGTTGAAGATGACGTCCCCTTCGAGCGTCGTCCCGCCGTTCGGGGGCGGCGCATAGCCCACCGCCCCCGTGAAATCTCCCGACGCGAACGCGAAAGCGCCGATCCGGATGTGGCCGACGACGGCGCTGCCCGGAGTCGCAGCGCCGAACGGGAGCGGTCCGGCCTCCTCGACCCGCACGAATTGGATGTCCGCGACCGCGGACCAGGCGTCGAAGGCGTCCTCGATGGCGGCGAGCGCCGCTGCTTCGCCCCCGACCTGGGCGTAGACGCTGGCGAGGTCGCTCGTCCCGCTCCAATTGAAGCCCGCGACGAGCGGATCGAGGGCGGTCCCGTCGGGCATCAAGCTCCAGGTCACGATCCCGCCCGGAGTCCCGATCTGGTTGTTGCCCCATTTCAGGGCTTGATTCACGCCGAACGGAAAGACGTTGAAGGCCGCCGCCGGGCGGGGAACAGCCGCCGCGACCATCCCTGCGGCGAAGAGCATGGCGACGCTACGAGCGAGGACACGGACCGCCCGCCCGCGGCGGGGACGGACCGGGCGAAATGCGTCCCGACAGAGGGCAGGAACAGACGACGACTTCTCGAGCATTCGAGCATCCCCTTCGACCGAGACGCCCCCCAACGTCGCCCGGCAGGCTAGCGTTCTCCGCGAAGCCCGAATACTCCCCACCCGGAGCCGCCCCCCATGCCCCTG
>JBIPOQ010000294.1:0-5066 GCA_044379055.1 Myxococcota bacterium | reverse complement strand
CCCTCGCGACCTTCCTGACGGCGGTGCCGAGCGCGATCAAGACGCCGATGAAGGTCCTGCAGTACCTCTTCAACCGCGACGGCCGGAGGGACGATTGAGAGCGATCCGCGCGCGCGACAAGATCCTGACGATCGAGGCCCTCGCGCGCTGCGTGACGCGCGCCCGCCGCGAGGGGCTCCGGATCGTCTTCACCAACGGCTGCTTCGACCTGCTGCATCGGGGCCATCTGCGGAGCCTCGAGCAGGCCCGCGGCCTCGGCGATCGGCTGATCGTGGCGGTCAACAGCGACGCGAGCGTGCGGCGGGCGAAGGGGCCCGGACGCCCGATCCGCAACGCGGCGATCCGGATGGAGCTCGTCGCGGGGCTCGCCTGCGTCGACTGGGTGGTCGCCTTCCGGTCGGACACGCCGCTCCGCCTGATCGAGCGTCTGCGACCCGACGTGCTCGCGAAGGGGGGCGACTGGGCGCTCGACGCGATCGTGGGCGCCGACGTCGTCCGGTCCGCCGGAGGGCGCGTCGAGCGCCTCACCCTCGTGCCCGGCGAGCACACGACGCGCGAGCTGGCGCGGATCCGCGGGCGATCCCGCGCGCGCGCCCGCCCCCGTTAGTCCGGCTCAGACGAAGCGGTCGACCCCGCGCGAGACCGGCCCGGCGTCGGGCTCCGGCACGCGTCGGTACTCGGGGTCGAGCAGCGCGTCGATCCGATCCGTCACCCGTGAGGCGACGGCCTCGAAGCGATCGCCGTAGCGAAGCTCCGCCTCCCCGGAGAACGGCGCGTAGGGCTCGTCGATGTGAAACTCGCGCAGCGCGTCGTACGGGATCGGATCCCCGATCCGGTAGACGATGCGGCCCCGACGCGCGAACGGCGACGCGCCGGGGTAGACGAGATCCGCGCCGTTGCAGCCGACCGGAACGATCGGGATGCGCAGATGGAGGGCCATCTGGGCGATGCCGTCGTGGGCCGGCAGGAGGCGACGCGAGCGCGTGCCCTGCGGAAAGACGAGCAGGTCGAGGCCGATCGAGATCGCCTCGCGATTGAGCGCGACGAAGCGCGCCATCATCGCGTGGAAGAGCAGACGGATGTAGTCGGCGTAATCGCCCTGCGCGGCGTCGAAGCGCAGGCCGAGGGGATCGCGTCCGGCGACGTAGAGCGCGGCGGGGACGAGCGGCGGCGCCGGCAGCGGCCCGGGCTGGCCGATCGCCCGGGCGTCGACGGCCGCGCGCAGCAGCCCGTACTCGGCTTCGGTCGGACGTCGTCCGATCGCCGCGAGGAAGTCCTTCGCGATGAGATAGCCGCGGGACACCGTGGGGAGCTGGAGCATGCTCTCCATGAAGCGCGCGAGGAAACGGCTCTCGTAGTATTTGCCCTTGACCCAGGTCGCGGTGAATCGGTCGAAGCGGCGCCAGAGGTAGAACTGGAAGGGGAAGTAGTTGTACCGGTCCGTGTGGTTCATCGCGAAGACGACCGGCGTTTCGGGAATCCGCTCGGCACCCTCGACCTCGATCGCGACGCCGGGCAGCGCGTGGTAGTTGACCGCGAGCAGGCCCCCCATCAGGCGCTGCGAGAGGGGCCGCCGGACCAGCGAGATGCGTTCGAGGAGCGGCAGGTCGAGCATCGGATCAACCCCGGGCGCGGGTCGCGCCGGGCGGCCCCGGGGCCCGCCCGGCAAAGAGCGGAATCGGCGCATCCGACAGACCGAAGCGCGCCACCGGCACGCGCACGACCTCGAGGCCCGCGACGAAGGCCTCGAAATCGGAGTCGGACGCCCCGCTCGCGAGCATCGCCTCCGCGCGCGCCCGGAGATCCTCCCGGCGATAGATGCCGATCGGTACGCCCCCTCGCCCGCGAGCGTCGCCGGACGCTTCGAACGCCGGCAACACGATGGCGGCCTCGGGCCAGGCGACGAGCGCGAGCAGGAGCTCGGCCGAGGCCAGCGGATCCCCCTCGCCCACCACGATCACGCGCTCGCCCTCGGCCGCGACGATCGCCGCCGAGAGCCCCGCCACGCCGACCCCGCTCGGTCCGGGACGAGGCACGTGTCGCGCCGCGAGGGCCGCCGGCAGGACGTCGCCGACCCAGAGCGTGTCCTCGAAGAGCTGCGCGAGCAGCGGGCCCGGCGACGCGGTCCGAGACGCGCCCGTCGCCAGGACGGCCGCCGAGACGTTCGCGATCCGACTCGCCCCCATGGCCTTCAAAAGCCCCGCTCGGTCCGATCGAAGAAGCCCGGATCGATGATCTGCACGTCGACCTCGCTGCCCGCGTCGATCCGTTCGGCCTCGGCGGGAAAGATCGCGAGCCCCTGCCCGCGCACCAGCGAGGTCAGGACCCCCGAGCTCTGGTTCAGCGTCGGCGTCGCGACGATCGACGCCCCGTCCCGGGTCAGCCCGACGCGGATGAAGTGGAGCCGCCCGCGCCCCTTCTTCAGGCTTTCCGTCAGCCGGGCCTTCACGACGGGGCGGAAGAGCTGGCGGTGGCCCATCAGCTTGCGCAGCACGGGACGCACGAACTGCTCGAAGGTCACCGCCGTCGAGACGGGGTTGCCGGGCAGGCCGAAGACGAGGGTCCCCGTCGACTCGACGATGCCGAAGACGAGCGGATAGCCGGGCTTCATCAGGACGCCCCAGAAGACGAGCCGACAGCCGAGCTTCTCGAGCACGCCGCGGACGTGGTCGTGGTCCCCGACCGAGACCCCCGCCGAGCTGACGATCACGTCCGCCCGGAGCCCGGCCCGCAGCCTCGCCTCGATCGATTCCGGGCGATCCTCGGCGATGCCGAGGTAGACGGGGCGTGCCCCGACCTCGCGACACTGGGCCGCCAGCGTGTAGGAGTTCGACGAGACGATCCGGCCGTCGTCGCCGACGCGGTCCGGCTCGACGAGCTCGTCGCCCCCCGAGAGGATCGCGACCGTCGGCTGCTGGTGGACCGCGACGATCGAGCGCCCGACCGACGCCAGAACGCCCAGATGAGCCGCCCCTAACACAGTCCCGTGCTCGATCAGCAGGTCCCCGACCTGGAAATCCTCGCCGGCGTCGCGGACGTGCTCGCGCACGGCGGGCTCGACGAGGAACTCGACGCGCCCGCCGGCCGCGCGCGTGCGCTCCTGCATCACGACGGCGTCGGCCCCGGGCGGCAGCGGCGCGCCCGTGAAGATCCGCGCGGCCTCCCCCGACTCGAGGCGTCGCAGCGCCGCGCCCCCGGCGGCGACCTCGTAGACGACCGGAAGCGCGACCGGGCTCGAGCCGCTGGCGCCCGCGAGATCGGCCCGCCGCACCGCATAGCCGTCCATCGCCGAGCAATCCGCCGGCGGATGCCGCCGCGTCGCCCGCACCGGCTCGGCCAGCACGCGCCCCGCCGCCTCCCAGGCCGAAATCGTCTCGGCGCCGAGCACCCCCGCCGCCTCGAGCACGACCTGCTGCGCCTCTGCGACCGTCAAACCCTCTCTCATCTCTTCCTCGTCCTGCACGGCGCCGTCGGCCCGCGTCCATGGTCGCCCTACGGTACTCCCTCGACCGGGTCGCGCGCAGCCCACCCGCCCCTCGCGATTGCGGCGGGGTCGCGTCCGGCTAGATTGCCCGCCCACGGGCCCACTGCCCGAATCCCCCCACGGACGCGGAATCCATGACGCACGACCTCCAGGGCATCTTCGACGCGCTGCTCGAAGGGGTCTTGATCCTCGACGAGTCGGACCGGATCGAACGGGTCAATCCCGAGGCGCGCCGGCTGCTCGGCGCGACCCACGACGTCTCCCCGGGCCGAACGTTAGGCGAGGCGCTCGGGCCCGATCATCCGGTCTGCCGGGTCGTGGAGCGGGTCCGCCGGTCCGGTCGGGCCTCGATCCACGACGAGGTCGAGTTTCCCCAGCGCTTCGAGAGCCCGATCCCCGTGGACGTCGCGGTCTCGAACATCGGCGACGCCCCCCGCGACCGGCCCGCCGCCCTCGCCATCGCCATGCGCGACCGCAGCGCGGCCCGCACGCTGCGCGAGGAGATCAGCGAGCGGGAACGCCAGGAGTCGTACGGCCACATCGCCGCCGGCATCGCCCACGAGGTCCGCAATCCCCTCGGCGGCATCCGCGGCGCTGCCGAGCTGATCGGCATGAGCTCGAAGGACGAGCGCAGCCAGAAGGCCGCCAGCCTGATCGTGCGCGAGGTCGATCGGATCTCCGGCCTCGTCGACGAGCTCATGGTCTTCGCCCGCGGCGATCGGCTCGAGCTGCGCGGCGTCAACATCCACCGGCTGCTCGATACGCTGATCGAGCTCGTCCAGCTCGAACGCGGCCACGAGCAGATCCGGATCGTCCGCCGCTACGATCCCTCCTTGCCCGAGCTCGAGGCCGACGAAGCCCGACTCCAGCAGGTGTTCCTCAATCTGGTCCGCAACGCGATGCAGGCAATGGAAAACGAGCCCGGACGTCTCACGATCTCGACCGGCATGACCCTCGAGCACCGCCTGGTCGGCCTCGACGGCCGCGCCCAGCCGACCGTGCGGATCCGCATCCAGGACCAGGGGCCGGGCATCCCCGAGGAGATCCTCGGCCGGCTCTCGACCCCGTTCTTCACGACCAAGCCCAAGGGCACGGGCCTCGGCCTCTCGGTCGCGCGACACTGGGTCCGCCGCCACGGCGGGCGCCTGCGCATCGAGTCCGTCGTCGGCGAGGGGACGCGGATCGACGTCGATCTGCCGCTCCATTCGAATGCCCATGCCCAGGAACGCAATGTCCAGGAGCACCCTGCCCAGGAGACCCGACCTTGACGCTGTCCCACGATCGAATGCGCGTGCTGGTCGCCGACGACGAGCCTTCGATCCGCTTCGTGCTCCAGGAGACGCTCGAGAGCCTCGGCCACGAGGTCAAGGCGGTCGAGGACGGCGACGCCGCGCTGCGCGCGCTCCAGCTCGAGCGCTTCGATCTCGCCTTCGTCGACATCCGGATGCCCGGCCAGACCGGCCTCGAGGTCCTGAAGCAGAGCCGCGCCGCCGGCAACGACGTCGCGATCGTCCTCATCACCGCGCAGAACCTGCTCGAGAACGCCGTCGAGTCGATGAAGGCCGGCGCGCTCGACTATCTC
>JBIPOQ010000293.1:0-5078 GCA_044379055.1 Myxococcota bacterium | reverse complement strand
TGCTCGCCGCCGAGGAGGCCGCGGGCGAGGAGCTGCTCGAGGCGTGGAGCGGATTTCCAGAAGCGGCAGCCGTGGTCGCGGCGGTCCCCGAGAGCGACGTGCCGAAGGCGGGACGCAAGCTCCTGCGCCGGGCGCTCCACCGGCTGCGCGCCCAGGGCGTGGCCGTGGCCGTGGCCCCGGCGCCGAACGCCGCGCCGGCCACAGCGCCCGTCCGACGACTCACCGGCGCGAGCGACCGCTGGCAGGCGGCCCATCTCTCGGCGCCCGACTTCCGCGGCACGCGCATGGGCTACCTCGTCGACGATCATCCGGCGGGCGGCGCTCGGCTCTTCGAGATCCGCTTCGACCCGACGCGCGGGATCCTCGACTTCAAGCTCTACAACGCGGGCCGCAGCAAGGTCCGCGGCTTCCTCAAGACGCTGATGGCCGGGACGAACCAGCGCCTCTTCGAGGTGGACCACGGCGCCCTCTGCGCCCTCGTGCGGCGCGCCAGTCTGGCGCAGCCGGCGGATCGGGCCCTGCCGACCTTCTTCGTCGAGTGGCGCAGTCGCCTCTTCTCCGAATCCGTCGAGAAGTCTGCGACACCGGGGGATCTCGTCCGCGAGGCCCTCGGCGCAGCGACGGATCCGGCGGCGAGCCGCGACCTCGTCCTGGCCGATCTGCGGGCCGGTCGGATCGGACCGTGGCCGCCGGCGACGGCCTGGGTCGGCGAGCACATGGAGCAGGCGCAGAAGGCGGTGGACGCGCTCTCGGGACCGGCCCGCGACGAGGCGATCGACGCCTGGCTCGAGGCGGTGACGCAGGCGCTCGCGGACGCGACGGATCGAAGCGGGCTGGCCGATCAGCTCGCGGAGTGGGCCTGGATCGAATGGCAGCGCGAGGACCTGGATCGGGCTCGCGCACTGTTGGCGGTATCGGCCGAGCTGGCCGGTGCCCAGGGTGCTGAAGGCAATCGCGCGCTCGCGCGCGCTCGGGTCGACACGGTGTTCGGTCCCTTCCTGCAGGCCCTCAAAAACGAAGCCCTGAAGAAGATGGGGAGCGACGGACGATGATGAGGCGATTTTCACGGCGGCGGCGCGGTCTCTCCGACGGCCAGCGCAGCGCGATCGATGGGAGCTCCTGGTGGCCGCGGATCCTGGCGGAGGGCCTGATCCCGACGGCGGCCTTCGAGCCGTGGACCGACGCGGAGGTGCCGGCGACCCTCGCGGCGCTCGCCCGGGCGACGCTGAACGATGGATCGGCGGCGATCGTCGCGTTCTCCCCGACCTCGGCGTCCGAGGCCCTGGTCGCGGGTCTCGCCGCCGCGCAGCAGGCGTCGACGCCCGAGCCCTTCACCGGCTCGCTCTTCGTCGTCGCGCCCCACTGGCCGATGGCGACGCGCCAGCTGCTCGACTGGATCGGTCAGACCCCGTACTCCGTCGAGCCGATCGCGGCCGTTCGCCTCGGCGAAGCGGGGGCCGTCGTGGAGAGCGAGCGCGTCCCGCGCCTGCTCGCGACGAGCCCGGTCCAGCTCGCGGCCCGCATGACGTCGAGCGAGGCCCGGGCGGCCTTCAGCCGCGCGGCGGCGTCGCTCGAGGGGCTGGCGGCGAAGCACGGCGGCTGTGTGCGGGTCGGCATCGATCGGCTCGAGCTCGTCGTCCTGGCGCGCCGGGTCGCGGAGATCCGGACCGACGGCGACAACGCCGTGCTCGAGACGCAGGTCGGCGGACGGTATTCGACGCCGATCTCGGCAGCGGACCTCGCCGGCGCCCTCGACGGGCTCGAGGGGCAGCTGCGGCGACGGCTCAACGACCACAAGGTGCGCGACGGCGAGGACGGGCTGCGGGGGCGGGTCGTCGCCCAGCTCGCGGCGGGCTCCGAGCTGCGCAACGTCCGGGCCTGGCCGACGCCGGGCAGCGAGCTCGACGTCGTCGATGCGGTCGGCGTCGATGCGGCGGGCGTGCCGGTCATCGCGGCAGTGCGGCAGGAGTTCGAGTGGACGGCGCTCTGCGCGGTGCTCGAGTCGCTCTCGACGCTCGCGCCGCTGATGCCGCTCCTGCTCGCGGACGCGGGACCGCCGCTGCGCCTCGGTCGGCCGCGCCTCCTGCTCACGGCCGAGCGCTTCGCGCCGGGCCTCGAGCGGACCGTCGCGGCCCTGACGCTCTCGTTCGAGTTCCGGGTCATCGCCGGGACGACCGGAGCGTCGGTGGATCTCGTCCAGCGCGCGGCGGGCGAGGGCGCCGAGTCGCGCTTCGGTCGCCGCGGGCGACGACGGGGCGGACGCGGTCGCGCCGACGGACAGGACGAGGGCCGGTCGGGACGCGGCGACGCCGAGCAGGACGAGTCGGGGCGGGAAGGCGGCGAGGACGATCGCCGCGATTTCGAGCGCGACGACGAACGGCCGCAGGCGCGCGAGGAGAGCCGACGGGGCCGCGAGGCGGAGCGCGTCGTGCGCGGACCGCTCGGGCCCCGGGCGATGGTGCTCGCAGCGGAGCGCCTCGACGACGGCGTCGATGACGAGGATCTCGAGGCGGCGGACGCGATCGGGCCCCGGGCGGATCGCGAGCCGGCCGACCGCGAGGGCAGCCGCGAGAATGGTGAGGGCGGTCGCGGGCGCGGGCGCCGACGCCGCCGGTCGCGCCGCGGGGGCCAGGGCGCTGCGGGCGAGGGCGCCGCGGCGTCTCTCGACGAGGGCGACGAAGGTCGAAGCGAGCGCGGCGAACGCAGTGAACGCAGCGAGCGCGGCGACCGAAGCGAGCGCGGCGATCGAAACGGTTCGCGGGGGTCGCGGGAGAGCGAGGAGTCGGCCGGCGACGGCGATGCGTCGCGCAAGCCGAAGCCCCGCTTCGAAGAAGTCTCGTTGATGGACCTCGACGACGCGCCGGGGCCGAGCGCCGGCGCCGAGCGATCGGATTCCGAACGCGGTCGGGGCGATCGCCATCGCCGATCGCGACGCCGCGGGCGCCGCGGCGGACGGAGCGAGGAACAGGGCGCGCCACGCGGCGCAGGCGAGTATTCGGCGGACGAAGAGTCCGAAGCGACGCCGGCGGCGATCGCGCTGCCCCTGGTCGGGGCCGATGCGGCGATCGAGGACGATTTCGTCGATGCCGACGATCTCTCGGAGATCCTGTCGCGCCTGCCGGACGAGGTCCCCGAGTACGAGGCGGCCGAGCCGCGCTACGACGACGAAGAGGAAGAGGACGGCGAGACGCCGGCCCGCGCCTTCCGCGGCGAGGGTCGGTCCCGCGGTCGTCAGGAAGACGACGAGGAGTCCGAGGATGCGCTTCGGGCCGCGGCCCGGCGACGCTGCGCGATCCTGGTCCACGCGGACCCCGACTCGCTGCTCGCCGCGATCCTGCTCGCGCGCGACGTGCGTCAGCTCGAGGGATTGTGGATCTATCCGCAGTCCGAGCTGATGACGTTCTTCCGCAGCATCGCGACGGATCTCCGAGACGACATGCCGATCGTGGTCGTCGGGTTCAGCCCGTCGCCCGCGCGGGACGTCGTCCAGGCGGCCTCGCTCTATCGCGGACGGCTCTCCTGGTTCGATCGCCATGCCTGGCCGCCCGAGGACCTGCTGGCGATGCGCACCGCGCTCGGCGGCGAGGCGGTGGTCGGGGGCGAAGGGATCGACAGCGTGCTGCCGCTGGTGCTCGACACCTGCACGCGGCGAAGTCGCTTCTCGGACAAGCTCGTCGATCTCGCGACCGGCCGATTCAGCCAGCACGATTTCGAGCGTTGGGGGCGCCTCTGGCGCCACCGGGTCGGGGAGATCGCAAAGAAGACCGGCGACATCCGGGGCGACATCGCGCCGCTGCTCGCCGGCCGACCCAGCGATCTCGCGAAGGAGGCGGCGATCCTCGCGATCCCGCCGACGCCGCCCGAGGTCGAGTGGGTCGCGTCGCGCGACTTCCGGCTGGTGCATTTCGGGGCCCACGTCATGGTCGTGCTCGAGGTGGATCCGGGCGTCGATCCGACGCTCTGTGCGCGCATCGCCCGCGAACGCTATGCGGCGACGCTCTCCCTGACGCGGCGCGTCGGGGAGGACAGCTTCACCTTCGCCGGCGACGAGGTCACGGGGCGACGGGCGCTCGACTACCAGGCGGTGGCCCACCATCTCGTCGACAAGCTCGAGTGGGTCGAGGCGCGGCCCGAGGGCGACCACGTCGCGCGCTTCCGCATCCGGGATCTCGGGCGACACCCCGAGCGTCTGGAGGAGGTCGTGGCGGAGATCGCGATGGGCCGCTCCCAGCTCGAGCGCTGAGAGCGGAGAGAAGATCCGATGAGCGAATCCGCAAGCGAACTCGCGACGCTCGTCGAGATCTTTGCCTCGGCGCAGGGCGAGGGACCGGAGGTCGGTCGCTCGACGGTCTTCGTGCGCTTCGGCGGCTGCGATCTGCGCTGCCGGTGGTGCGATTCGCCGGGGACCTGGCGGCCGACGAAGCGGTGTCGCATCGAGGAGCGCGCGGGCAGCGGCGTCTTCCGGGAGCGGGACAACCCGATTCCGATCGACGAGATCGTTTCGGCCGTGGCGGAGCTCGACGATCGCCCCGCGACCTGGATCAGCCTGACCGGGGGCGAGCCCCTGCTCCAGCCGCGGGCCGTCGCCGCGCTCTCGCGCGCGCTCGCGGCGCGGGGTCGACGCGTCTACCTCGAGACCCACGGGCTGCACGCCGCGGCGCTCGCCGAATGCGTCGACTCCATCGAGCTCGTCTCGATGGATTGGAAGCTCGCGAGCGACGTCGCCCTCGGGCCGGGCATCGCGCCGCCGCCCGGGCTCGATTTCCACGACGCCCACGCCGGGTTCCTGCGTGTCGCGCTGCGGGCACGCCGGGTCTACGTCAAGGTCGTCGTGACGCCCTCGACCCGGGACGAGGAGCTCGATGCGATGCTCGAACGGATCGCAGCGATCTCCCGTGACGTACCGCTCGTGATCCAGCCGGTGACGCCGAAGGGCGGGGTCGACGCGCGTCCGAGCGCCGATCGGTGTCTCGCCTGGCTCGCGCGGGCGGAGGCGCGACTAACGGACGTGCGCGTGATCCCCCAGACCCATCCGATCTACGGCGTCCTGTAGCGCCGCGAGCTCGGCTTCGCGGTCC
>JBIPOQ010000292.1:0-5084 GCA_044379055.1 Myxococcota bacterium | reverse complement strand
AACCAGACCCGCATCCTGCTGCCGAGCTGGTACGGCGCGGGCTCGGGGGTCGAAGCGTATTGCGCGTCGGCGCCCGGCGGTCGGGACCGGGCGGTCGCCCGGCTGCGGACCATGTATCGGCGCTGGCCGTATTTCCGGTCGGTGATCGACAATCTCGAGCAGGTGCTCGCAAAGACGGACCTGAACGTCGGCAAGCGTTATGCCGAGCTCGCGACCGGCGTCGCTTGCGCCTCCGAGGTCTTCCTGCGGATCGAGAAGGAGTTCAATCGGACTTTGCGGGCGGTGCGCGACATCTCCGGCGAACGCATGCTGCTCGCGCGGGAGCCCGAGCTGCGCGAGGCGCTGGACCACCGAACGCCCTATCTCGACATCCTCTCGTATCTCCAGGTCGAGCTGCTCGATCGCAAGCGGACGGGGCGCGGGCTCGATCGCTCGGGAACGGACCAGGAGCGCGTGGAGTACGCGATCCAGCTGACGATCAACGGGATCGCGGCGGGGCTGCGGAACACGGGTTAGCGCGCGTCGGTCGCACGGCCCGCTGCCGCCAGGACCGTCGCCTCGCCCACGGCTTCCATCCCTCGCGCCAGCGCCGCGAGCGCCTCCGGATACAGGCCGCGCTTGAGCAGTCGCATTGCCGGATCCGCCTTCGACGCCAGGCTCGCGGCGAGCTGGATCGCCCGGGGCAGGAGCTCGCTCTCGGGAACCGCCTCGTCGACGATCCGCTTCGCGAGGGCGGCCTCCGCGCCATAACGCGTCCCGGTCACGATCAGCTCGTGGGCGGTCTGGCGCGGGACTCGGGCCTGGATGATCGCCGTCATGCCCGGATGGAGCGGGGCCTTCATGTCGATCTCCGGCATGCACCAGTAGCCGCGGTCGGTCCGCATGAGGCGGTAGTCGTGGGCGAGGGAGAGCTGGGCGCCGGCGCCGAAGGCGTGGCCGTTGATCGCGGCGACGGTGATCGTCGGGAAGGTCAGGATCCGGGCCATCAGGCCGAGGACACCGGGGATGTAGCTGGATCGCTCCGAAGGGTCCGCCTTCGCGAGCAGCCACTCGAGGTCGAGGCCGTTCGAGTAGAACTTCCCCGTTCCGGTCGTCACGAGGGCGGCGGGATTGCCGGCCGCCTCGACCCGATCGAGCGCCGCATGCCAGGCCGCGACCGCGTCGGGTCGGAAGCGGTTTTCGGGCGCGTCGAAGCGCAGGACGAAGACGTCCCCCTGGCGAGCGAGGTCGATCATCGCGGGCCGCTCATTTCCGGCTCTGCATCTGGAGATTCATGGCCCGAGCCTTCGCGTCCTCGGCCTCGGGGATCAGGCCCTTCTGCATCAGGATGCGGGAGAGGTTCGTGTGCGAGAGCGGATCGTCGGGCTCGAGCTCGACGAGCTTCTCGGCGGCATCGATCGCGTCCTCGAGCCGGCCTTGTTTGGCCAGGGCGAGGGAGAGCCCGTTCCAGGCGATCGCGAGGCGCGGCGCCACTTCGATCGCTTCGCGGTAGCGGGCGACCGCGCCCTCGAGCTCGCCCTTCGCGAACAGCGCGAACCCCTGTTTGTAGAGGTCCTTGCCCCGGGATTCGTCTCGATTCGCACCGTCGGTCATGGCGGAGGGCTCCTTCGCAGGCGAGTATACTCGCCCGAACATGGAGATCCGAACGCTCGCTGCCCAGGAACGGCTCAAATTCGCCGACCTCCTCGATGATTGGCGACTCGCCGAGGGTTGGACGGCGGGCGATCGCTTCCGTTACCAGGTCGAATACGATCCGACCTGGTCCGACGAGAACGTGCTCGTCGCCGTCGAGCAGGGGCGATTGCTGGGTGGCGTCTCGCTCCTGCCGAGGCAGGTGCGCGTCCTCGGCCATGCGATTCCGACCGGTGGCATCAGCAACCTCTTCACGACCGCGAGCCTCCGGCGCCGGGGGATCGCGACCGATCTGCTCGAGCGCGCTGCCGAGACGCTCCGTCTCCGCGGCTTCGAGCTCGCGATCGTCTTCCCCGGCCAGCCGCCCGCGACCCCCGAGTTCTTCGAGAAGCGGGGCTTCGTCGGCTGGAGCGGTCAGCAATCGATCCTGCGCGTCGACCCCGAGGCGAGCCTGCGGGGCGCAGCGATCGACTCGGGCGACCTGACCCTCGAGCCCGTCGTCTCCGAGAACGAGCGCGCGCTGCAATCGATCAAGGCGATCCATGCCGCCTACGCGGCGAGCCGCAGCGGCACGGTCCTGCGCGACGACGCGCTCTGGCGCGCCTGCTTCCACCTCACGCCCGCGCCCTTCGAGGAGTTCTGGCTCGCGCGCCGCGGCGGTCTCGCGGTGGCGTACGGACGGGCGGCGATCCTCGACGACGTCCTGACGGCGACGGAGATCGGCCGTTTCGAGGACGGCGCCGACGGGCTCGCGAAGCTGATCGCCCATCTGCTCGAGCCCCGCGGCGAGGACCCCCTGCTGCGCGGCGCCGTCGCGAGCCGCATCACGAGTCGTGAGCTGCGCTCGTTCCTCGTGTTGCCGACCTTCGACGACATCGGGCTGACGGTCGCCCTCGAGCATCGGGGCGTCCGCTCGCATCCGATGGACGATGCGCGGGCGAGCGTACGCTGCGTCAATCTGACGGCGCTGGCGTCGCGACTCGACGTCGATCTCCTCGCGAGCGAAGACGGCGCGGGATTCCTGCGCCGGATCCTGCCGCCCGACGGCATGGTCTACTGGCCGGCGGATCGATTTTGACCGGCTCGAATCGGAAGATCCGGGCGATGTGCCTGAGTCTCGTGCTCGGCGGGCTCGTCGCGGGCTGCGGCGGGCGGATGCCGGCGGCCCTCGCGGACGGCAGCGCTCGATTCGCGCCCTGCCCCGAGTCGCCGAACTGCGTGTCGAGCGAGGCTTCCGACGAGATCCACGCGATCGCCGCCTATCGGATCCGCGGCGAGGCGGCGGTCGCCTGGAAGGCGCTCGACGCCCATCTCCGATCGCTGCCGCGCGTCGAGATCGTGACCGCTTCCCCCGACTACGTCCACGCCGTCTTCACGACGCGCCTCATGCGCTACCGCGACGACGTCGAGCTCGGTCTCGATCCCGCGTCGGGGCGGATCCGCGTTCGCTCCGCTTCGCGGGTCGGCTATGGCGACATGGGTGCCAATCGCGATCGGATCGAGTCGATTCGCGCGGCCCTGGCGGAGCGCGGCGTCGTCGAGCCGGTCTCGCCGCGTTAGTCCGAACGCGCCGACTCAGGACTTCCGGAGCAGGACCAGCGTCGCGCCGTCGCCGCCGAGGCGGCGCGGGGCCGGGGCGAAGGCGAGGACGTGGCGTGCGAGCGCGCCACGCGTGAGCCAGCCGGGGACGGCGTCGCGCAGCACGGCCTCCTCGGTCGGCGAGCGCTTGCCGAGGCCATGGACGACGACCACGCAGCGCAGCGCGCGGGCGACCGCGCTCTCGATCCGCTGCGCGAGGATCCGCTTCGCTTCCTCGCGGCGCGTGCCGTGGAGGTCGATCCGCTCTTCGGGCTCGGGATCGCCGCGGCGCAGGCGCGCGAGCTGCTGGTCGTTGATCCCGGGCGCGGCGGCGAGGTGGGCGCTCTCGGGGTCGGGATGGCGGAAGGACGGCCCAGCATCCGTCGCCGCGCCGGCGCTCGCCGAGCGCGCTGGACGCGGTCGCGATCCGACAGGCGCGCGCTCCGCGACCCGCGCAGGGCCCCGGCCGAGGGGCTTCGCGTCGCCGACGAGATCGGCGAAGCGATCGCCCTCCGGCGGCGGCTTCTCGCGCGCCGTCATCGCTTCGGTCGCCGGGCGACGCGGGCCGACGGCTCGTCGCAGAGGCCGAGGAGCGCGAGCGCCTTGCGGGTCGAGCCGGCGTGGGCGAGCGCGAGGAGCGCGTCGGGCTCGAGCCAGCGGTGGGCCGTGAAGCCTTCGATCCGCGCGCGGGATCCGGGCAGGGCCTTCGCGCGGAAGACTTCGAGGTCGAGGCGGCGATGGGTGAAGACGTGCTCGATCCGGCCGACGCTCTCGAGCTCGCGGACCTCGAGGCCGACGACGGAGTGCAGGATGCGGGCCGCGTGATCCTTCGCCTCTTCGCCCTCGGCGAGCGGGCCGCCGGGAAGCTCCCAGAGTCCCGCCATGAGTCCGGTCTCCGGTCGGCGGACCGCGAGCAGTCGGCCGCCGCGGTCGATCGCGACGGCGAGGGCGCGCATCGCCCGGACGGCCGTGCGTTTCGTCTTGATCGGCAGGCGCTCGGGCTCGCCGGCCGCGGCGGCGCGGCAGTGCTCGCGCACGGGACAGGCGAGGCAATGCGGGCGCTTCGGGGTGCATAACGTCGCCCCGAGCTCCATCAACGCCTGGTTGAGATCGCCCGGTCGCGGTCCGCGCACGAGCGCCGCGGCGAGCGACCAGAGCCGCTCGACGACCGCCTTGTCGCCGCTGTCCTCGCGGATGTCCTCGAGACGGGCGAAGACGCGCACGACGTTGCCGTCGACGAGGGGCTCCTCGCGATCGAAGGCGATCGATGCGACGGCGCCGGCGGTGTAGCGGCCGATGCCCGGCAGGCTGCGCAGGCCCTCGGCCTGGTCGGGAAGCCGGCCGCCGTGATCGGCGACGATCGACTCGGCAGCGGCCTTCAGGTTGCGCGCCCGCGAGTAGTAGCCGAGACCCGTCCAGACGGCGTAGACGTCGTCGATCTCGGCGCGGGCGAGACTCTCGACGTCGGGGAAACGCGCGAGGAAGCGCGCCCAGTACGGGATCACCGTCTCGACGCGCGTCTGCTGCAGCATCGCCTCGGAGATCCAGATCGCGTAGGGATCTCGCGTCCGCCGCCAGGGCAGGTCGCGGCGGTTCGCGTCGTACCAGGCGAGGAGCCCCTCGCGGACGCGACGGATCGATGCGATCGCCTCGTCGGTCGCGTCGACCGTCGCCCTGCCCGTCGCCCCGCCGACCCCGTCCGCCGGAGCGCCGTCGAGGTCTCGGCCGTCTCCGGCTTCACACGCTCGCTTGCGCTTCGAAGGCTTTGCCATCACCCGCTTTCATAGCAGGACCGGAAGGACGCGCGCGAGGCAGAGTGCCGTCGGCGTCACGTCGACGGACCAGGCGTGGACCTCGACGCCGGCCAGGGCGGC
>JBIPOQ010000366.1:0-4254 GCA_044379055.1 Myxococcota bacterium | reverse complement strand
CCGTCTCGAGCAGGATCAGGTCGAAGCCGGCGCTGCGCAGGACCGCCAGCGCATCCCCGACCGCCGCCGAGAGCGAGAGATGGGCGCGCCGCGTCGCCATCGAGCGGACGAAGACGTTCTCGCCGCCGATCGCGTTCATGCGGATCCGGTCGCCGAGCAGCGCTCCGCCGCTGCGGCGCCGGGTCGGATCGACGAGCAGGAGCGCGATCCGCAGCCCGGGCGCATCGCGGCGCAGCCGGCGGACGATCTCGTCGACGACGCTCGACTTGCCGGCGCCGCCGGTCCCCGTGAAGCCGACGATCGGGGTCCGGGGCCCGGCGCGTCCTGCGAGCGCCGCACGCAGGGCGGCGGCCTCGTCCTTGTTCGATTCGGCGTGGTCCTCGAAGAAGCGGATCAGCGCGGCGATCTCGAGTGGACGAGCGGGCGAGAGGCGCCCGGCGAGCGTGGCGAGCCCCGCGGCGGGATCGACGTCCCGGGCGCGGCGCGCCGCCCGGCAGTCGCGGACGATCGAGTCGATCATGCCGTCGAGGCCGAGCGTGCGGCCATCCTCGGGGCTGAAGATGCGGGCGACCCCGCTGCGCTCGAGGGCCTCGATCTCGGCCGGGGCAATCGTGCCCCCGCCGCCGCCGTAGACACGAACCTCGGGGACACCGGCCTCCGCGAGTCGGCGGACGAGGTAGGAGAAGAACTCCATGTGGCCGCCCTGGTACGACGAGACGGCGACGGCGTCGGCCGACTCCTCGACGGCGGCCTCGACGAGCTCCTCGACGCTGCGGTCGTGACCGAGATGGATCACCTCGGCGCCCTTCGCCTGCAGCAGGCGGCGCATGATGTGGATCGCGGCGTCGTGGCCGTCGAAGAGGGCGGCGGCGGTGACGACGCGGATCGGCGTCTCGGAGGCGCCGGACTCGGGGCTCGCGGAGCTCGTCATGAACGCTTCCTTCCCTCGGCGGGTCGTTTCTTCGCCGCACCGGTCTTCGGCGCGCAGACCTTCGCGGGCACCGCTTGCCGCGCGGAGGTCCGGACGCGGTCTTCGATGTGCTCGCGGTAGCGCACGAGCTCGGCCCGCAATCCGTCGAGCTCCGCGATGCGGCGATCGACGTCCTGCACGTGCAGATCGAGCAGGTCCCGCAGCCGCGCCAGCATCGCCGTCGTCGAGCCGCCGATGGCGTAGACCGCGTTCAGCTCGCGGATCTCGGCGAGACAGAGACCGAGGCTCTTCAGGCGATGGATGAAGCCGAGGCGCTCGAGCTCGTCGGGGCCGTAGATCCGGCGCCCGCCGGCGCGCCGGCGCACGCCCGGGAGGAGCCCGATCTCCTCGTAGTACCGCACGGTCCGGGGCGAGAGACCGCTGCGTTCGCAGACTTCGGCGATGGCCCACATGCCGCCGAGCATCGCCCGGTTTGCCAGCTCACGTCAACTGGGCCCAGCGGCCCGCCCGTTCGCCGCCGCGACCGGTCGGCTGCCGGCGAGCACCGCCCGGAAAAGCCCGGCGACCGTCAGTGGTAGCCGAGCTCCTGCATCCGCCGGGCACTCTTCGACCACTGCGGATCGACCTTCACGAAGAGCTCGAGGTGGACCTGCGCCCCGACCAGGGCCTCGATCGACTGGCGCGCGCGGATCCCGATCTGCTTGATCTTCTGCCCCCCCTGCCCGACCACGATCCGCTTCTGCGAGTCCCGTTCGACGAGCAGGTCCGCGCGGATCCGGGTCGCCCGCGCGCCGCCTTCCTCGAAGGACACGACCTGGACGGCGATCGCGTGCGGGAGCTCCTCGGAGAGCAGCCCCATCGCCGCCTCCCGGATGAGCTCGGCGCAGAGGAAGCGCATCGGGCGGTCGGTGAGATCGTCGGCGGCGTAGAGCGGCGGAGAGACCGGCAGCCGGGCCACGATCGCGTCGAGCAGCGGGTCGAGCCCCGTGCCCCGGCGTGCGGAGACCGCGAACGCCTTCGCCGCGAGCGCCGGCGGGATCCCCGCCTCGCCTCCCGCCATCGGCGCCAGATCGCATTTCGTCCAGACGAGGATCGGCTCGCGTCCGATGGCGGCCAGGGCCGCCGCGAGCTCGTCGTGGACGTCGCTCCAGCCCTTGCTCCGATCGACGAGCAGGAGCGGCACGTCGCAGTCCCGCGCGACCTCGTCGACGATCGCGTTGAGCGAGGTGTTGAGCGGCCGCCCGCCGCGATGACGCCCCGGCGTATCGAGGAAGAGGATCTGCGCCTCGCCCCGGGGCAGGATGCCGAGGATCCGGCTCCGGGTCGTCTGCGGCCGGGGCGACACGATCGCGAGTCGCTGTCCGAGCAGTGCGTTCAGAAGCGACGATTTGCCGACGTTGGGCGGCCCGAGCAGGGCCACGAATCCGGCGCGGGACTCCGCCATGTCCTCAGCCCTCCGCCGCGAGCGTCGCGCTCGCCGCCGCAGCCCGGCGCGCCAGGGCCTCGCGGGCCGCCTCGCGCTCGGCGGCGCGCTTGGTGCGATCGATCGCCCGGGCCAGCGCCTCGCCGGCCAGGGAGACCTCGACGGTAAAGCGACGATCGTCGCCCTCGATGCCGCTGTCGGCGACGACCCGATAGCTCGGAAAGACGCCGACCTCCGCCATCGTCTGCTCCTGCAGCTCGGTCTTCGGATCCCGCGCGACCGGGGCCGAGTCCCGGGAGAGCGCCTGCGCGAAGCGCGCCTGCACGAAGCGCCGCACCGCCTCGAGACCTCCGTCGAGGAAGAGCGCTCCGACGACCGCCTCCATCCCATCGGCGAGGATCGAGGCCTTCGCCTCTCCGCCCGAGGCCCGCTCCGTCCGGCCGAGGGCGAGCGCCGCGCCGAGATCGATCTCGCGGGCGAGCCGCGCGAGCGCCCGCGCCTCGACGACGGCGTGGAGCGCGCGCGTCAGCTCGCCTTCCCGCCAGTGCGGATGCGATGCGTAGAGCGCGTCGGCGACGATCAGGCCGAGCACCGCATCGCCCAGGAACTCGAGGCGCTCGTTGCTCTCGGCGAGGCCGGCCTCGTGGGCGTACGAAGCGTGGCGGAGGGCGGTCGTGAGGAGCTCGGGGCGCGCGAAACGGTGGCCCAGGATCGCCTCGAGGCGAGCGAGGGTCTCCGCCATCGGCTCGTCGACTTCGTCCGAGACGGCGCTCGTCATCGCAGCCCCTCGACCAGGAATCCGCCGCCGAGGACCTCGTCGTCGCTCGCCGCGTCATAGAAGACCGCCGCCTGACCCGGGGCCACCGCGCGCACCGGGGTGTCGAAGCGGATCTCGGCGCCCCCCGTTTCCGTCGCCCGGACCTCCGCGGGCACGGCGGTATGGCGATGGCGGACCTGCACCCGCACGCGCACCGGTCCAGACGGCGCCTCGCCGGCGATCCATCCGACGCGCTCGACCCGGGCGCCGCGACAATCGAGATCCACGGCGTCGCCGACGACGACGCGCTGGGCCTCGGCGTCGAGGCGGACGACGTAGAGGCGGCGGTCGGAGGCGATGCCGAGGCCGTGGCGCTGGCCGACGGTGAAGCGGTGGATGCCACGATGGCGGCCGAGGACCGCGCCCTGCTCGTCGACGATCTCGCCCTCGGCCCGGGTCGCTTCGGGGCGCAGACGCTCGACGACCTTCGCGTAGTCCCCGTCCGGGACGAAGCAGATCTCCTGGCTCTCGGGCTTCTCGGCCGTCTCGAGGCCGAGCGCGCGGGCCTGGCGGCGGACCTCTTCCTTGCTCATCTCGCCGACCGGAAAGCGCGCCTGGCGCAGCTGCTCCTGGCGCAGCGAGAAGAGGAAATAGCTCTGGTCCTTCTCGCGATGGCGAGCGCGGAAGAGCCGTGCCTGGCCGGTCGTCGCGTCGTGCTCGAGGCGCGCATAATGGCCGGTCGCGACGGCGTCGGCGCCAAAGGCCTTCGCGCGTTCGAGCAGGTGGTCGAACTTGAAGCGCTGGTTGCACGCGATGCAGGGGATCGGCGTCCGACCGGCGAGGTAGGCGTCGGCGAAGGCGTCGACGACCTCGCGCCCGAAGGCCTCGGCGTAGTTCGCGACGTAGAAGCGGATCCCGAGGCGGTCGGCGACCTTGCGCGCGTCGTCGGCGTCCTCGAGGGAGCAGCAGCGCGATCCGCCCGCCGAGAGCCGCATCGTGACCCCGATCGTCTCCGCACCCGACGCCACGACGAGGGCCGCCGCGAGCGACGAATCGACGCCCCCGGACATCGCGACGACGACGCGTTTCGGCGCCGCGCCCGTGGTCACGGCGCGCCCAGCGCGCGGATCCGCGGCACGAGCT
>JBIPOQ010000291.1:0-5111 GCA_044379055.1 Myxococcota bacterium | reverse complement strand
CCTGGTGCAGAAGCAGCGTGACGAGGAGGCGACCGACCCGCCCATTGCCGTCGAGGAAGGGATGGATGGTTTCGAACTGCGCGTGGGCGAGCGCCGCCTTCAAGAGGATCGGCGTCGACTGCGGCTCGTCGTTCAGGAATCGCTCGAGCGCGCTCATGCACGCCTCGACCCGATCGGGCGGCGGCGGGACGAAGATCGCGTTGCCTGGCCGTGTCCCGCCGATCCAGTTCTGCGAGCGACGGAACTCGCCGGGTTGTTTGTCCGAGCCGCGGCCCTTTGCGAGCAGGACCCCGTGTACCTCTCGCAGCAGTCGATTCGAGAGCGGGAAGCCGCCGCGCAGGCGCGCGACGCCATGCTCGAGGGCGGCGACGTAGCTCGACACCTCGCTGACGTCGTCGAGGGGTACGCCAGGTGCCTCATCGATCTCGAACAGGAGCAGGTCCGAGAGGGAGGACTGCGTGCCTTCGATCTGGGAGGAGAGGACGGCCTCCTTGCGGACGTAGGCGTACAGGAAGAGCGCCGGATCGGGGAGCAGGGCCGTCACGCTGTCGAGGCGTCCCAAGGCGACGAGAGCGGCGTCGAGCTCTGCCTGGAGCGGTCCGTCGATCGCGAGCGGCGGGACCGGCGGAAGGGAGGCCGGGACGAACGCTCGGACGACCTCGTTCCCGGTCGTGATGGCGACCTGGTCGCCGGTGGCCCCTCGACGCATTTGCGGCCCCTCCCGCTCGAACGGATTCCTTCGATCGACTCGCAACTAGTTAAGCAGAATCACGATTATTTAAATAGCCTCGGCCTCAAATGAACCCCTCGGGGCGAATGACCTCCATGGCCGACCCGGTGCGCGAGCTCGCACCGGATTCCGGAGCCCGATCATCTCGAGGATCGTTGTGGATCGGATCGCCGGGCAGCCGCCCCCGTGCCCCCGTCGAACTCATCGCATGCGCGTTTCGCGGCGCCTGGTCCAGATCGCCCATCGTGTCTTCGAGCGCTCGCCGCAACGTGAAGCATGCGTGCCTCGCGATTCGGATTACTTGTTAGGCAGCGACCAGCTCTCGATTCCTGCGACATCGGGAACGGGGAGCAGGATCCTCTCCTCGCCAAGATCCAGACCGTCGAGTACGTTCGCCCGAACCCCAGCGGACGAATCGTGGAACCCCTCGCCCAAGACTCCCTCGCAAGCGCCATCTTCACCGGCCTGAACCCCGAGCAGCGCGCCGCCGTCGAGGCGACCGAAGGGCCGCTGCTCATCCTCGCCGGCGCCGGCAGCGGGAAGACCCGCGCGCTGACCTCCCGGATCGCGTACCTGATCGGGATCTGCGGCATCCCCGCCGACCAGATCCTCGCCGTGACCTTCACGAACAAGGCCGCCGGCGAGATGCGCGAGCGGGTCGAGAAGCTGCTCGGTCCGGTCGCGAGCCAGGTCTCGATCGGGACGTTCCACTCGATGGGCGTCCGCATCCTGCGCAAGGAGATCGGTCATCTCGGGCGAAGCCGCGGCTTCGTCATCTACGACGATGCGGACTCGATCGGGGTCATCAAGGAGGCGCTGAAGAGCGAGGGCCTCGATCCCAAGGTCCACGAGCCGCGCCGGATCCGCTGGCAGATCGATCAGTGGAAGAACGCGGGCCTCCTGCCTCCGGCCGCCGCGGCGCAGGCCCGGGACCTCGACGGAGAGCTCTGCGCGCGCCTCTACGCGAAATACCAGAAAAAGCTCGCCGAGAGCGATGCGCTCGACTTCGGCGACCTGCTGCTGTTGACGGCGGAGCTCTTCCGTCGCCATCCGCGGGTCCTCCAGTACTACCAGCAGAAGTGGACCTACATCCTGGTCGACGAGTATCAGGACACGAATGGCGTCCAGTACGGCATCGTGAGCCAGCTCGCCGCGGCCCACGGCAACCTCTGCGTCGTCGGCGATCCGGACCAGTCGATCTACGCCTGGCGGGGCGCGGACATCCGCAACATCCTCGACTTCGAGAACGACTACCCCTCCGCCCGCGTCATCAAGCTCGAGCGCAACTACCGCTCGACGCCCGCGATCCTCGCCGGCGCCTCCGCCGTCATCGCGAACAATCGCGAGCGCAAGGAGAAGCGCCTCTTCACCGACCGCGAGGGCGGCTCCCCGATCCGCTTCTACGAGGCGCAGGACGACCGCGAGGAGGCGCAGTTCGTCGTGCGCAACATCGCGGTGGCGCATCGCAACGAGCACGTCCCCTACGGTCATCAGGCGATCCTCTATCGAACGAACGCCCAGTCCCGCGGCTTCGAAGAAGAGCTGATGAAGTACGACATCCCGTACACGATCGTCGGCGGCCAGCGCTTCTACGACCGCGCCGAGATCAAGGACGTGATGGCGTATCTGCGCCTGCTCGTGAATCCGAAGGACGACGCGGCGCTGCGGCGGATCGTGAACAAGCCGACCCGCGGCATCGGGAAGGCCTCCTTCGACAAGGTCGAAGAGCTCGCCGTGCGCGAGAACATCTCGCTGCTCGAGGCCATGAAGATGGCCTGCGGGCTCCAGCTCGTCGGCCGCTCGACGGCGAAGCTCGCGGACTTCGTCGCGCTGCACGCGAGCCTCGTCCACCTCCGCACGGGCCACGCCCTCGAGGACCTGATCGGCGAGGTCCTGACGAAGACGGGATACCAGCGCGCGCTCGAGCAGGAGGACACGCCCGAGTCCGAGACGCGCCTCGACAACCTGCGCGAGCTCCTCTCGAGCGCCCGGGACTTCCACGTCGCGAACGAGGACGAGCTCGAAGGCGAGGAGCGGACCGTGCTCGAGCTCTACCTCGACCAGGTCGCGCTGATCTCCGACCTCGACGGCTACGAGGAGCGCGAGGACCGCGTCTCGCTCATGACCGTCCATTCGGCGAAGGGCCTCGAGTTCCCGATCGTCTACCTCGTCGGCATGGAGGAGCGGATCTTCCCGCACGCCTCTTCGTCCCGGGACGAGGGCGGCCTCGAGGAGGAACGCCGACTCTGTTATGTCGCCATGACGCGCGCCATGGAGCATCTCTTCCTGTCGTGCGCCTCGCAGCGCATGCAGTGGGGCGAACGCAGCTACCAGTCGCCGAGCCGCTTTCTGCAGGAGATCCCCGACGAGTGGATCGAGACGCTCGGCGCGGTGCAGCGCGGCCCGCGCTCCCGGACGGCGTCGCCGCGCAGCGGCTCGCAGTTCGACTACAGCTACGGACAGGACGTTCCGACCGACGACGGCCCCGGCGAGGACGGCGTCGCGGTCGGCACGATGGTCCGCCACCCGGTCTTCGGCCGCGGCCAGGTCCTCGCGGTGATCGGAACGGACCTGAACCAGAAGCTGCGCATCAAGTTCGAGCGCGCCGGCGTCAAGACCGTGATGGTTCGCTTCGCGAATCTCGAGCTCGCCTAGCGCGAGCGGAGCGGATCGGGAGGGCTGCGATGAAGGTCCGTACCGAACGCCGCGACGATCTGCTGCTCGTGACGATCACCCGTCCCGAGGTCCGCAACTGCGTCGACCGCGACACCGCTGCGGGCCTCGCCGTCGCTTTCCGGGAATTCGACGCCGACGATTCGCTGCGTGTCGCGGTCCTGCACGGCGAGGGCGGCTGCTTCTGCGCCGGCGCGGATCTGAAGGAGGTGGGGCGTGGCGCGCCGACCGGCGCCCGGGTCGCCGGGCTCGAGAAGGGCGACGGCCCGCTCGGTCCCACCCGCCTGCTGCTCGGCAAGCCGGTGATCGCCGCGGTCGAGGGCCACGCCGTCGCCGGCGGCCTCGAGCTCGCCCTCTGGTGCGACCTGCGCGTCGCTGCCCGCGACGCGATCTTCGGCGTCTACTGCCGTCGCTGGGGCGTGCCGCTGATCGACGGCGGCACCGTCCGCCTGCCGCGGCTCGTCGGCCAGAGCCGCGCGCTCGACATGATCCTCACCGGCCGCGGCGTCTCCGGCGACGAGGCCCTCGCGTTCGGCCTCGCGAACCGCCTGGTCGAGCCAGGCGAGGCCCTCGATGCCGCCCTCGCGCTCGCCCGCACCCTCGCCGACTTCCCGCAGCGCTGCCTGCGCGCCGATCGCCTCTCGGCCCTCACGCAATGGGGCCAGCCCATCGAGGACGCCCTGCGCGCCGAGACCGCCCGCGGCCTCGACGTGATCCGCTCCGGCGAAACCCGGGACGGCGCCCTCCGCTTCACGCAGGGGGCGGGCCGACACGGCACCTTCGACTGAAGCCCCCGCCCCCGCCCGTCCCCGGGCCGCGAAGGCCCGCCTACTTCAAGAACTCTCCCGCGTTCACGAGCAGGGTCTCGCCGGTGACCATCCGCGAATAATCCGAGCAGAAGAACACGCAGGCGTTCGCCACGTCGTCGTCCTTCGGGATCTCTCCGAGCGGCATGTTCTTCGTGATGCTCTTGATGATCGTCTCCTCGGAGACGCCCTGCCGCTTCGCCTCGCCCTGCACGAAGCCCTCGACCGGCGGCCCCCACATCCAGGTGGGCACGACCATGTTGACGCGGATCTTGTGGGGCCCGAGCTCGTGGACCATGTGGTACATCGCCGAGAGCAGGCCGCCCTTCGACGCCGCGTAGGCGATCTGCGGGGCCATCGGCGGATACCACATCGACTGCGAGCCGATCAGCACGAGCGAGCCGCCGCCCGTCTTCTTCATGTGCTTCGAGGCCGCGAGACAGATCTGCGCCGCGCCCTGGACGTTGATCGCGACACAGGCCGCCCAGTCCGCCGGGTTCGTGTTCTCGAGCCCGCCGAACGCACGATCGAGGGCCGCGACGAGCACGACCGCGTCGATGCGGCCGAACTTCTTCACCGCCGCGTCCATCAGCGCGTTGCACTGCGCGTCGTTCGTCACGTCGGTCGGCACCGCGAGGATGCGCTTGCCCGTCGGGTCGAGGCTCTTCGCCTGCTCCTCGAGGTCTTCCTTGCGGCGGGCGGCGACGACGATGTTGGCGCCGTCGCGCAGCGCGGCGGCCGCCACTTCGCGGCCGAGGCCGGGTCCGACACCGACGACGACGACGGTCTTGTCCTTGACGAGCATGGGGAGTCTCCTGATTGGGTTCGGCCCGAAGCGGGGCGGACCCGACGAAATCGCGCACGAGGAGGTCTGTCAACCTCGAAAGCGCGACCCGCCCTCG
>JBIPOQ010000290.1:0-5122 GCA_044379055.1 Myxococcota bacterium | reverse complement strand
GCCTGCGAAGAGCGGTCGATAGAGCGCCCGGGCGATCCGACCGGACGGTCGGGCGTCCATCACGGCATGGAGCGAGAACAGCAGGCCGAACGCGACGGCGACGATCGCGATCCGCAGCGGGAGCAGTGCCGAGGGACCGCTCGGGACTTCGACGAGCCGGTCGAAGACCGCATGCCATCCGAAATACGCCGCGGCGAGCACGAGCGCGGCGAGCAGCCAGCGCATCCGCCTCGCCACGCCGTCCGCCAGCGCGCGCGCCACGAGCGGCGTCAGCGCGACCGCGACGACTCCGGCGAGCACGTGGCTCGAAGGGGCTTCTCGCGGTGTGCCTTCGACGGCCCAGGCGAGGCCGCCGACGCCGACGAAGCTCACGACCGCCGCGGCGATCCAGGGGCCGAGGCCGATCGGTCCCGTCGGTTCGGTCTGGTCCTGCGCACGCCAGACGTCGACGGTGCTTCCGGTGCTCAGGAAGGCGTGGGCCTTGTAGAGCGAGTGGGCGAGGAGGTGGAGCAGCGCCAGCGACCAGGCGCCGAGCCCGCACTCGAGCAGCATGAAGCCCATCTGTGCGCAGGTCGACCAGGCGAGCGCGACCTTGATGCTGACGCGCGTCATCATGACGAGCGACGCCACGACCGCGGTCACGCTGCCCACGACGACGAGCAGCGTCTGTGCCGCCTCGGCCTGGACCATCAGGGGCGCGAGCCGGATCATGAGGAATCCGCCGAGATTGACCACGCCCGCGTGCAGCAGGGCCGAGACGGGCGTCGGCGCCTCCATCACCTGGATCAGCCAACCATGGAAGGGCAGCTGCGCGCATTTCAGCGCGGCCGCCGCGGCGAACAGCAGCGCCGCGAGCTGGATCGGGGCGGATCGGGCGAGCGTCGCGTCGGCTTCGATCCGCTCGAAGACGACGTCGAGCTCCATGCTCCCGGCGCTCCCCGCGACGAAGGCGATGGCGCCGAGCAGACAGACGTCGGCCAGCCGGCTCGAGATGAACTTCTTGTGCGCCGCGATCAGCGCCGGCGCGCGATCGTCGTAGAAGGTCAGCAGCTGGTGCAGCGAGATGCTCGTGCCGAGCCAGGCGAGCCAGATCAGCAGGAGGTGATTCGACAGGACGAGCAGCGAGACCGCCGCCAGCGTCGCGAGGAACCAACGCACGTATCGGACCTGTCCCGCGTCGCCGTCGAGATAGCGCCGCGAGAACTGCAGGATGACGAGGCCGATGAACCCGACGAGCAGGAGCATCGCGCCCCCCACGAGATCGAGCCGCAGGTCGAGTCGCAGGGCCGGGGGCTCGCCCGGCGAGCCGAAGCCGAAGACCCGGAAGATGCCCGCCCCGCGGATCGGCAAGGCGAGCACTGCGACCAGGGACAGCGCGAAGGCGACCGCCGCGGCCGCGATGCCCCGTCGCCAGGCGGCGGAGACCGGGTCCCGCCCCGTCCCGAGCGGAAGCAGGCTCGCGAGCCCGTAGACGAGGGGAATCGCGAGCAGCACGAGTCCGAAGGGAGAATCCGGTTCCAGATCGGCGGAGAGCATGGCGGGACCTCGAGGCAGGGGGGGCACGCGCAGAGCTTCGCGTCGGATCAGAGTTGAGTAAAATTCATCTTTTCAAACTTTCCGTTCGCTCAAACGAAACGATGGAGACGCATGTCCCGACTCAACTACCACCACCTCCAGTATTTCTGGGCCGTCGCCAAGGAGGGCAATCTGACGCGCGTCGCGAAGCGGCTGCACGTCTCCCAGTCCGCCCTCTCGGTCCAGATCCGGCAGCTCGAGGCCGAGCTCGGACAACCGCTCTTCCTGCGCGAGCGGCGCGCGCTCGTCCTGACCGAGGCCGGACGCATCGCGCTCGCCTATGCGGAGCGGATCTTCTCGAACGGCTCCGAGCTGCTCTCGACCCTGAAGGACGGGCAGCGGCGGGAGCGGACGGTGCTGCGGATCGGGGCCGTCGCGACGCTCTCGCGGAACTTCCAGGAGTCGTTCGTGAAGCCGTTGCTCTCGCGGGACGACGTCGAGCTCGTGCTGCAGTCGGCGGGGCTCGACGAGCTGATCTCCCGGCTCGACGTCCACGCGCTCGATCTCGTGCTCTCGAATCGATCGGTGCCCCCGGACGCCGAGCGGACCTGGCAGTGCCGTCGGATCGCGCGGCAGCCGGTCAGTCTCGTGGGGCGACCGCGCAAGCGGCGGAAGCCCTTTCGGTTTCCCGAAGATCTCGACGGGATGCGGGTCCTGTTGCCGGGTCGGACGAGCGAGGTTCGCGCGCGTTTCGATCTGTTCTGCGACCAGCTGGGGATCCGGACGGAGGTGCTCGCCGAGGTCGACGACATGGCGATGCTGCGTCTGCTCGCCCGCGATACCCAGGAGCTCGCGTTGGTTCCGACGGTCGTCGTCCGGGACGAGCTGCGCGCGGGGACGCTCGAGGAGTACTGCGTCGTCCCCGATCTCCACGAGCAGTTCTATGCGATCACGGTCAAGCGCCACTTCCAGCACCCGGCGCTGAAGGCGCTCCTCGCGCGCACGGATGCGGAGATCCTCGAGTCGACTTCGCGACGTTGAGGGGCGAGGCGCCGCTTCGCACGGCGCACGAGCGGGTCGGGACGTCGCCGCTTCAGGCCCGTCGCAGGGAGACGGGGATCGCGCTCATGCGCGGAATGCCGGTGTACGGGTCGAAGTCCCGCAGGTTGTCGACGAGGCGGCCGGTCGAGCTGCCGAGCGCCCGGATCTGCTCGGCCCGCTCGTTCGCACCGCGCTGCTCGTCGTCCCCGTCCGGCCCCTCGCCATAACAATGCGCCATCGACACGATCCCGCGGCGCAGCTCCGGCGCCGGCTCGACGACGCCGAGGATCGTGTCGTGGTCCGAGGCGATCTCGACGAGGTCGCCGTCCGCGAGGCCGAGCATCGCGAGATCGTCCGGATGGACGAAGGCGGGATTCCAGGTCTTGCCCTTCTGGAGGCCCTCGAGGTCGCGACCCGACGAGTTGTAGACGTTGGGCAGGCGCCGCGAGATCAGCTGGAAGGGGCGGGCGGTCCCCGCGCCCGCGCCCGCGATCGACTCCCTCCGGATGCCCTCGAGCTCGCGCAACATGTCGCCGTTTCCCACGTCGAGGCGCTCGACGTTCCCGGGATCGGCGGGGGCGACGAAGCCGTGCTCGGGCCGGGGCGCAAAGTCCGGTCCCGCGTGCTCGGCGTCGAAGATCGCGCCATGGGGATGGCGCTTGATCTCGTCGAGCGGGATGCGCGAGCCGTTCATGAGGCCCGCGAGGACCTCGTCGGTCGAGGGCTTCTTCTGCGGATCGAGGGCGAAGGCCTCGCGTCGCCCGCGCAGGATGCCGGCCTCGGCGCGGATCGGATAGCAGGTCAGCGCGAGGCCCATCCGCTTCGCGAGGCCATGGAAGAACTCCCATTCCTCGAGGACATCCGAGCCCGGCGGCGGCGCGACGATCGCCTTCGTGTACTGCGCGTAGGGCTCGGGATAGCCGTGGGCGACGTAGGTCTGCTCGACGCCTTCGCTCGAGACCGAGAGACCGGGGACCTCGAGGGAGAGCTTCGGGGCGATCACGTAATGCGCGAGCTTCGAGGTCGCGCCGAGCTTCGGGTCGAGACAGACGAGCAGCTCGAGCTTCTTCATCGCGGCGACGGCCTTGCGCTGGTCGGGCCAGGCGGCGACGGGATTGCTGCCGAGGCAGACGAGGGCGCGGATGCGCTCCTCACCTTCGTAGAGGATCTCGTCCGAGAGCGCGGCCGTCGGGAGCCCCGCGGCGGAGTTGCCGAGCGGACGCGAGCGCAGCGATTCGCCCTTGCCCCAGCCCGGGCGCGGCGCCGAGGCCTGGGCCTTGCCGAGGGCGGCCGGCAGCAGCGCGCCGGGATTCGGGACGCGCTCACCGGCGCGGCGCCAGCGGCCGCAGAGCGTGTTGAGCGCGAGCAGCAGGTACTCGGTCAGGTTGCCGTGGGGCGCCATGTTGGGCCCGGTTCCGGCGACGGCACAGCCGCGGGGTCCCGCGGCGAAGAGCCGCGCCGCCGCGACGATCTGCCCGGCGTCGACGCCGGCGCGGGCTCCGGCCCATTCCGGTGTGCAGTCGGCGACGGTGCGGGCGAGCGCTTCGAAGCCCGACACGTTCGCGAGGACGAAGGGCGCGTCGAAGAGATCCTCGCGGATCACGACGTGGAGCATCGCGGCGAGGATCGCCGGGTCTTCGCCCGCCCGCGGCTGGAGGAAGAGGTCCGCGAAGCGCGCGACCTCGGTCCGGCGCGGATCGATCACGATGAGCTTCAGCCCGCGCGCCTTCGCGCGGCGCAGCCGGCGGCTCGGGTTCGAGGGCGGGATGCCACCCGACATCGAGATCAGCGGATTGTTGCCGACGAGCATCCAGACGTCGGACTCGTCGAAGACGTGGGAGCCGCCGAGCCAGCGGCCGTGGATCGCGTTCGCGACGTGCTTGCCCGGCTGGTCGATGGCGGCGGAGGTGAAGACCATCTTCGAGCCCAGGCCCAGCATGAAGCCGACGCCGGCCGGGATCGAGGCGGGATGGGGGCCCGAGTAGGTGCCGGGGTAGAGCGCGACCGCGCGGGGGCCGTGCTTCGAAACGATCTCGCCGAGGCGGGCGGCGATCTCGTCCATCGCCTGCTCGCTCGGGATCGGCGCGAAGCGGCCGTCCGCGCTGCGTTTCTGGGAGCGGAGCAGGCGGTCCGGATGGGCGTGCTGCTCGGGGAGGCGGCGACCCTTGGCACAGGTGAACCCGAAATAGGCCGGGTTTTCGGGGTCGCCGGTGACGCGGACGGGGCGGCCGTCCTCGACCTCGACGAGGATTCCGCAGTTGGCGTGGCAGAAGCGGCAGATCGAGGGATGGGTCTCGCGGGCCATCGCGCGAGTCTATCATGGGCGGGGCCGCGCGATCGGTGCGGATCAGGGGTGGATCGGCGGCGGGTCGCCGCGGAATCGACGGTGGAGCGGCTGAGTCCTGCGGGAGAACGGAGAGCTTCGGTGCAGTCCTTCGAGAACAAGACGGCGGTGGTGACGGGCGGGGCTTCGGGCATGGGCTTCGCGATGGCGAGCGTGTTCGCGCGGGAGGGCATGAACCTCGTGCTCGCCGACGTCGAGAAGGGCGCGCTGCGCGAGGCGGTC
>JBIPOQ010000289.1:0-5140 GCA_044379055.1 Myxococcota bacterium | reverse complement strand
TCCAGGACGTCGTCGACCACGCGAGCTCCGCCCTGCGCGTGCTCGACTCGGGCGCCCCCGCTTCGCCGCTGCTCGCCGGTCGAAGCCGCAGACGCCGGCTCCTCTGGCTCGATCTCCCGCTCCCGCAACTCAAGGCCGCGGCCAAGAGCGCCGGCGGAACCCTCAACGATCTCTATCTCGCAGGCCTCTGCGACGCGCTCGCCCGCTATCACGAAGCGCTCTTCATGCCGGTGCAGGCCCTGCCGCTCGGGGTTCCGATCAGCACGCGGCGCCCGGGCGACGCGGCCGGCGGCAACCATTTCGTAGCGGCCGTACTCGCGGCGCCGCTCGCCGAACGAGACGCGGCGGCTCGCATGAAATCGATCGCCGAACAGATGCGGACGATCCGCGCCGAGCGCGGCATCGACTACGCGGAGTGGACCGCGCCGTGGCTCGCGGCGCTGCCGGCGAGCGTGACGGCGCGGATCTTCGCCCTGCTGCGCGCACCCGACGTCCAGGCGAGCAACGTCCCGGGGCCCCGCCACGATCTCTACCTCGCCGGCACCCGGGTCGAACGCATGCTCGGCATCGGTCCGCTGCCGGGTGCAGCGATGATGACGACCTTCGTGAGCCTGGGCGACACCGCGACGCTGACGATCCACTACGACCCGGCCGCCATCCGCGACGCCCCGCTCCTCGAGCGCAGCCTGCGCGAGGCCTTCGCCGAGGTCGAGCTGCTCGCCGTCGACGCGGAGCGGAGGTGACCGAGCTGCCCCACGCCCACGCGCTCGCCGAGATCGAGCACGGCAAGCCGGGCCCCGAGGTCGCCGCCTTCTTCGACCTCGACGGCACGCTGGTCGCGGGCTTCACCGCCGCCGCCTTCCTCCAACATCGCCTGCGCCAGGGCGAGCTCGACGCGAGCGTCGTCGCCGAGACGCTCCGGCTCGGCCTCGACGGCCTGCTCGGCCGGATCGGCTTCGAGGAGTTCCTCGAGCTCTCCCTCGGCGCCCTCGCCGGTCGCCCCCTCGCCGAGCTCGAGGCCCTCGGCGACGACCTCTTCGAGCGCGAGATCCGCGGACGTCTGCAGATGCCGATCGTCGAGCTCGTCGCCGCCCATCAGATCCGCGGCCATCGCGTGGTGCTCGCCTCTTCCGCCACGAGCTTCCAGGTCTCGCCCGTCGCGAGCGCGCTCGGCATCGAGGACGTGCTCTGCAATCGCCTGGTCGTGGATCCGGACGGGCGCCTGACGGGCCAGATCGCCGGGCCGGTCCTCTGGGCGGGCGGCAAGGCCCGGGCGGCCCAACGCTTTGCCGAGGAGAACGGCATCGCGCTCTCGGAGAGCTATTTCTACGCCGACGGGAGCGAGGACGTCGCCCTCATGTACCTCGTCGGCCATCCGCGGCCGGTGAATCCCGCGCGCCGGATGCGGGCGGCAGCGGTGCGGCGAGGCTGGCCGGTGATCCGGGTGCCGGAGTCGCCGCGGGTGCCGGGCATCCGGCCGCGCGGGAGCCGGATGGGCGAGCGTCTGCTCGCGACGCTCGGGGGCCGGCGCGGGCGCTAGCGGGGCGCCCGTCGATCTTGCTTGCCAAGCGAGGGCACGAGGCGGCACCATCGCGCTTCCACCGCGAGAGGAATTCAGCATGGCCAGCAACGAGCCCGGCGCCTGGGTCGAATCCCGGGGCGATCAGCCCGCCGTCGTCATGGGCGAGAGCGGAGTCGTCGTCACCTACCGCGAGCTCGACCGCCGCTCGAAGCAGGTCGCCCGTCTGCTGCGCGAGGCGGGTCTGCGCCCCGGCGACCATGTCGCCGTCCTGCTCGAGAACCACCCGCGTTATTTCGAGGTCGTCTGGGGCGCCCAGCGCGCCGGGCTCTACACGACGCCGATCAACTGGCACCTCAAGCCCGAGGAGGTCGGTTACATCGTCGAGGACTGCGAGGCGACCGTGCTCGTGACCTCGAAGGCCCTCGCCGACGTCGCCGGCGGGCTCGGCCAGCATCTCGACCGCGTGAAGCTCCGGCTCATGATCGACGGGACGGCGCCGGGCTTCGAAAGCTACGAGGATGCGATCGCCCGGCACGCGCCCGAGGCCTTCGAGGACGAGACCGAAGGTGCCATCATGTTCTACTCGTCGGGAACGACGGGACGGCCGAAGGGCATCAAGCCGCCGCTCTCGGGCGCCGCGTTCGGCGCGGTCTCCGGCGGACTCACGCTGCTCTTCCAGTTCAAGTACGGCTTCACGCCGGATTCGATCTACCTCTGTCCGGCGCCCCTCTACCACGCCGCGCCCATGGGCTGGTCGACCTCCGTCCAGCGCCTCGGCGGTACGGTCGTGCTGATGGAGCGCTTCGATGCGGCGAAGGCGCTCGCCCTGATCGAGCGTCATCGCGTGACCCACGCGCAGTTCGTACCGACCCATTTCGTGCGCATGCTGAAGCTTCCGGAGGCGGAGCGCCGACGCTTCGACGTGTCGAGCCTGCAGAAGGCGATCCACGCGGCGGCGCCCTGCCCGATCGACGTGAAGCGCGAGATGCTCGCGTGGTGGGGCCCGGTGATCGAGGAGTATTATGCGGGGAGCGAAGGCAACGGCTTCTGCGCGATCGGCGCCGAAGAGTGGCTCGCGCATCCCGGCTCCGTCGGCAAGCCGCTGCTCGGCAAGCTCCACATCCTCGACGAGCAGGGCAACGAGCAGCCGCCCGGCGAGGCGGGCCAGATCTGGTTCGAGTCCGAGGTCCGGTTCGAGTATCACAACGACCCGAAGAAGACGTCCGAGGCCTTCAACTCGCGGGGCTGGAGCTCCCTCGGCGACATCGGGTATCTCGACGCAGACGGCTTCCTCTTCCTCACGGACCGCGCGTCGCACATGATCATCTCGGGCGGCGTCAACATCTACCCGCAGGAGGTGGAGAACGAGCTCGTCATGCATCCGGCGGTCGCGGACGTGGCCGTGATCGGTGTCCCCCATCCCGAGATGGGGGAGCAGGTGAAGGCCGTGGTGGTCGCGGCCGAGGGAGCGCGGCCGGGGCCTGCGCTCGAGGCCGAGCTCGTCGCCTTCTGCCGCGCGCGGATCGCCCACTACAAATGCCCGAGCTCCGTCGATTTCGTCGAAACGCTCCCCCGGCTCCCGACCGGGAAGCTCCGCAAGGCCGAGCTGCGCAAGCGCTATTGGCCCGCCTGAGCACACGCGGCGGGCGCAGACCCCGCCGCGGGCCGGTTTCCCATTGACGCCGCCCCAGCGCGGAGTTAGAAAACCGCGGAAATTCCGCGGAGCCGGAGCTCCCCAGGTGTGATCCGGCGGACAGCCCATCGAATGATGAATTCCTTCCTTGCCCCCGGCCTGTGCGGCGTCGAGATCGCCGGCAAAGGGGGCCGGGGTGTGTTCGCCGAGCAGCCCATCCCACGCGGCCGCCTGCTGGTCGTCTTCGGCGGCGACATCATCTCCCGCAAGGACGTCGAAAGGCTGACCCCCGAGGTCCGCCCCCTCGTCATCCAGGTCGACGAAGACTGCTTCCTCGTCTCGACCAAGCCCGGACCCGCCGACTGGGTCAACCACAGCTGCGAACCCAACGCCGGGATCCGCGGCCAGATCACCCTCGTCGCGATGCGGGACATCGCGGTCGGCGAGGAGATCACCTTCGACTACGCCATGAGCGACGGCTGCGACTACGACGAGTTCGACTGCGGCTGTGGCGCGAGGCTGTGTCGCGGCCGGATCACGGGCGAGGACTGGCGCAATCCGGTCCTGACCGATCGGTATCGGGGCTTCCGGTCGACCTACCTCGAGGCGCGCATACCCGCCCCGAAGAGCCTCAGCCGAGCTCTCCCCCGAGCGCTGGCTCGAGGAAGCCGCCGACGGCCTCTGCGAGTCCCTCCGGATCATCCAGCATGATTCCATGCCCTGCGCGCGGGAGCGTCACGAGCCGGCCGTCGCGCAGCGCATGCAGGACCATCTCGTCCGCGACCTTCTCCGACAGGATCGCCGAGAGACCGCCGCGGACGACGAGCACGGGACATTCGAGGGCGCGAAGCGCCCGCCAGAGCGCGCGGGTCGTCTCGGCGAGGGATTCGGGCGAGCCGCCTTCGCCGAGCACGCCGGCATCGAGGGCCGGCTCGAAGCGGCCATCGAGACGCCGGACGACCCCCGACTCCGCGAGCCGATCGAGCAGCTCGGCGTCGCCGGCGGGATGGATCGTCGCGAGCCAGGCGCGGTACTCGGCGACGGTCCCGAAGCTGCGCAGCGCGTTGTCGACCTCGTCGAGGACGTGATCCGAGCCGGATGCGTCGAGGGTCGGGCCCGTATCGACGAGGGTCAGCGAGAGGATCCTCGACCCGGCGCCCGCCGCGAAGAGCGTCGCGACGTTGCCGCCGAGCGAATGGGCGACGACGTGGAGACAGGGCAGCTCGAGGGCGTCGACGAGGGCCGCGAGGTCGGCGGCATAACACGGCAGGTCGTACTCGCCGGCCGGGGACCAGGGCGACGCGGCATGGCCGCGCAGATCGATGCAGATCGGGCGGAAGCGCTCGGGGAGCGAGCGGGCGAGCTTCTGCCAGACGGCGCGGTTGTGGCCGAAGCCGTGGACGAAGAGCACCGGAATGCCGACGCCGCGGGGATCCGAGAAGGCGAGCGGCAGCGGGCGCGGCTGGGCGCGCGTGCGATCGAGCGACGAAGGCTTCGCCCGGGTCATGTCGCCCTGCCCATGAGGCTCGCCTCGAGGCGCCGGGCGAGGACCTGCGCGATCTCGGCGAGGGTCGGTCCCGACGGGAACCAGTCCGCCGCGAGCGGCAGCTCGAGGCCGCGGCCGAGCCCCATGAAGAGCTCCATCGTCATCAGCGAGTCGAGGCCGAGCGCGTCGAGACGGAGCGCCGGATCGAGCTCGTCGCGGCGCTCGGAACCGAGGCCGAGGACGCCGGCGAGCTCCTCGCGGACATGGCTCAGGAGGGCGGCGCGGCGCTCGGGGAGCGTCAAGGCGAGGAAGCCCGCACGATCGAAGCTGGCGGCGCGGGCTCGATCGGCGATCGCGTCGAGCCCGGCGAGCAGCGGCGAAGTCCGCTGCGTCCCACGGGCGGCCTGCTCGGCGCTCGAGAGGAAGATCCGCTGCTCGGGCGACGGGCCCCCGCGAACGATGCCGCCGAGGGCGTTCGCGACGCTCGCCGGCGTCGCCT
>JBIPOQ010000288.1:0-5158 GCA_044379055.1 Myxococcota bacterium | reverse complement strand
TCTGCTTGATCACATGGGTCGGCACCTTGCCCGGCCGGAAGCCCTTCACCCGAGCGCCCTTGCGCAGCTCCTGGAGCACCCGCGCGTAGGCCGCGTCGACGCGGTCCGCGGACACCTCGATCGAGAGTTCGCTCACGACGGGGGAGATGATGTTCTTCTCGACCCGGACCTCGCGCGTTGCGGTCGCCTGTTCAGCCATGACATTTCCTCATCAGCGGGGAGATCCGATCGGCTTCCGGCCGAGTCCGGCCGAGTCGATCGGAGAATGGGAGGGCGCGGCGTTCGATGACCGGGCCTATTTCGATCGGGCCTTCGTCCAACGGGCCGGCTCGGACCGGGCCATTTGAATCCGGGAATGGTACCGGGGACAGGACTCGAACCTGCACGTCCTACGGACGGTGGCTCCTAAGGCCACTGCGTCTACCAGTTCCGCCACCCCGGCATGCCCGATGCCTGCGCGCCTTGTCCGGGGTCGATCGGATCGACCCGGTCGGCGCTCCACCACGAATCCAGTCTCGATCGCGACGCAAATCGCTCCGAGCTCGATCGGGCTGGGTGGTGAGCGAGCAGGGAATCGAACCCTGAACCTAGTGATTAAGAGTCACTTGCTCTAACCAATTGAGCTACTCGCCCGGGCGGACATTAGAAGGCCCGAGGAGCGAGATCAAGCCTCCCGCGCCGGCAATCCCGGGGATCCGAAGCCGCCGCCGCCCGGCGTCTCGATCCAGAGCTCGTCGCCGGCCTCGAGCGCGAGCTCGACCTGGCCTGCCAGCTCCACCCACTCGGCGGTCCCCTGCCGCCGGAGGCGGTTGCGACCGGCCTGGCCCGGCGCGCCACCGGCGAGCCCGAAAGGCGCCGTTTCGCGCCGCTGCGTCAGCAGCGACACACGAACGGGACGCAGGAAGCGCAGCGCGCGCACGACGCCGTCGCCGCCCCGGAATCGGCCCGCCCCACCCGATCCGGTGCGCAGCCCGAACGCGATCAGGCGAACGGGAAAGCGGGCCTCGAGGATCTCGGGGTCGGTGATGCGGGTATTGGTCATGTGGCTGTGGACACCGGAGGCGCCGGGAGCAAAGGGCGTCGCGCCGGCGCCGCCGCCGATCGTCTCGTAGTAGCCGAAACGCGCGTCGCCGAAGGCGACGTTATTCATCGTGCCCTGACTCGCCGCCGCGCGACCGAGCGCCCCGAGCAGGACGTCGACCACGCGCTGCGACGTCTCGACGTTGCCGCCCGCGACCGCGGCGCCCCGCGGCGGATCGAGGAGCGAGCCCGGCGGGATCGTGAGCGTGATGGGGTCGAGACAGCCGCCGTTGAGCGGGATGCGCTCGGCGACGAGCGAGCGCAGGACGTAGAGCACGGCGGCCCGCACGACGGAGATCGGGGCGTTGAGGTTCCCGGCGGAGGCCGGGCCGGTGCCCGTGAAGTCGACCTCCATGCGGGCGGCGAGCGGATCGCTCGAGCCGGGCGCACGGTGCACGACGCGCAGGGCGACGCCGATCGGCGTGCCGTCGTCGAGGCGGTCGGTGAAGGCGTGCTCGCCCGCCGGCCAGCGTGCGAGGGCGCGGGCGACGGTCCGGGCGGCGGCACGCTGGAGGGCGCGCATGGCCCCGTGGACCCCGCCCTCGCCTTCCTCCCGCGCCAGGGCCGCGAGGCGCTCGGCGCCCGCGCGATTCGCGGCGAGCATCGCCTCGAGGTCCGAGACGTTGTCGTCGGGTCGCCGCGCCGGATGGGGCCCGGCACCGAGCACGCGGCGAAGGCGCGCCTCGTCGAAGCGCCCGGCGCGCACGAGCGGGAAGGCCTCGATCAGCACGCCCTCGTCGGCGAGCCGCGTCGAGCAGGCCGGCATCGAGCCCGGGGCCTCGCCGCCGAGATCCGCGTGGTGGCCCCGGCTCGCGACGTAGAAGCTCGGGTGCGCGCGGCCCGGCAGGAAGACGGGGCTCACGACGGTGACGTCGGGCAGATGCGAGCCGCCCTCGAAGGGATCGTTCGTCACGATCGCGTCGCCCTCCGCGAAGGGCTCGAAGCGTCGACGCACGGCCGCCACCGTGTCCGCCATGGCGCCGAGATGGACGGGGATGTGCGGCGCGTTCGCGACGAGCCCGCCCTCGGCGTCGAAGACGGCGCAGGAGTAGTCGAGCCGCTCCTTGATGTTGGTCGAGACGGACGTATTGCGGAGCACCGCGCCCATCTGCTCGGCGATCGACATGAAGCGGCTGCCCAGGACCTCGAGGCGCACCGGATCGTCGTCGTCGCCCCCCTCCTCCGTCGAGGCCGTCGCCCTCGGCTCGTCGTCCGAGATCCGCAGCACCGAGTCCCCGTCGACCTCGAGCCCGAAGCCCGGGTCGATCACGACCGTCGCGTTCGCCTCGAGAACGAGGGCCGGGCCCGCGAGGCGATGGCCGGGCTCGAGCGCTTCCCGGTGGTAGACGGGGGCCTCGACGAATCCGAGGCCCGGGAACCAGATCCGCTCCCGGCGAAGCGGGGTCGGCATCGGCGTCGGCGTCGGCATCGTGCGAGGCGTCTCCGCCGCGCGCCCCAGGCCCGCGGCGGTCGGCGCGGCTCGGTCCGGTCCGAAACGATTCTCCTCGCCGACGACACGCAACCGGATCGCGTGGATCTCGATCGCCCGTCCCGGGCGCACGTAGCCGAAGCGGTCGCGGTGGAGCGCCTCGAAGGCCCCGCGCCAATCCCCGCTCGCGGGGAGGACCACCTCGAGGGCGGTGTCGGTGCCCGCATAACGCAGGTCGAGGCTCGCCTCGACCGCGAGCGAGGCGTCGTCGTCGCCCTCGGCGCAGAGCGCCGCGCGGCCCTGCGCCTCGAGCTCCGCCCAGTCCGCGCGAACGGAGTCGTCTTCGGCGCCCGGCGCCGGGAGGGCCCGACCTCGGCCGTCGCGTTCGCCGTGCCAGCTGCGCCGGGCGATCCCGATACCGAAGGCCGAGAAGAGCCCGGCGAGCGGATGCAGCAGGATCTCCCGGAGCCCGAGGCGCCGCGCGAGCGCGCAGACGTGCTGCCCGCCGGCGCCGCCGAAGCCGACCAGCACGTGATCGCGGGGATCGACGCCGCGCGCGACGCAGACCTCGACGATCGCCTGGGCCATGTGGGCGTTCGCGATCTCGATGAAGCCCGCCGCGATCTCCTCCGGGCTGCGCGGGAAGCCGGCCGCGGCGAGGGAGGCCTGGATCTCCGCGAGGGCATGCTCGACGGGCGCACGATCGAGGGGAAACGGGAAACGGTCGGGCAACACGCGGCCGAGGGCGAAGTTCGCGTCGGTGAGCGTGAGCGCGCGGCCGCGCAGGACGCCGGCGGCATCACGCCGCGCATAACAAAGAGGGCCGGGATCGGCGCCGGCGCTCTCGGGGCCGACGGTGAAACGGCTGCCGTCGAAGCGGCAGAGCGAGCCTCCGCCGGCGGCGACGGTATGGATCCGGAGCATCGGCGCCTTGACCCGGACGCCGCCGACGCTGCTCTCGAAAGCGCGCTCGAGGGGATTCGAGTCGACGATCGAGACGTCGGTCGAGGTCCCGCCCATGTCGAAGCCGATCGCCCGGGGCCGCCCCGCGCGCTGGGCGAGCGCCCGGGTCGCGAGCACGCCGCCAGCGGGACCGGAGACGAGGGCATTCGGGGCGCGAAACCGGGCGGCGCTCGTCAGCCCGCCCGACGACTGCATGAAGCGCAGCTCTGCCCGCGGCAGGGCCTGCTGGAGGCGTTCGACGTGCTCGCGCAGGCGCGGCGTCAGATAGGCATCGGCGATCGCGGTCTCGCCCCGGGCGAGCAGACCGATCTCGCGCACGGTCTCGTGGGAGCAGACGACGTCGTCGAAGCCGACCTCGCGGGCGATCGCGGCGAGGGCCTGCTCCTCGGCCGGGTCGACGTGAGCGTGGAGCCGGACGATCGCGGCCGAACGCAGGCCGTCGCTCCGCGCGGCCCGGAGCGCCCCGCGTGCGGCCTCGAGATCGAGGGGCTCGAGCGGCTCGCCGCTCGCCGCGATGCGACCGGCGACCTCGATCGCGGCGGCGTGCAGGCGTGCCGGCTTCTCGATCTCGAGCTCGAAGAGCGCCGGGCGCTCCTGGGTTCCGATGTCGAAGACGCCCGCGAGGCCCTGCGGTGCGACGAGGACGGTCGGCACCCCGCGCCGCTCGAGCAGCGCGTTCGTCGCGACCGTCGTCCCGAGGCGCACGCTGCAGACGAGCTCGCCCACCGGGCCATCCCCCCCTGCCCGCGCGAGCAGCGCCTCGATCGCGCGGACCGGGGCCTCCGGACCCGAGAGCACCTTCGCCGTCGACAGCGCGCCGTCCGGTGCGACGCCGATGCAGTCGGTGAAGGTCCCGCCGCAGTCGATGAAGAATTGCCAGCGCGCGGCGCTCACGACGCCCTCGTGCGCCCCGCGCGCCGGACCAGCCCGTCGACCAGCCGCGCGAGGCCCGCGCGCAGGGGCGCGTCGCCCAGCAGGCGGACGCCGATCAACACGGCGACGCCGTAGAGTCCGCCCCCGACGGCGAGCGCGACGAAGGGCGAAGTCGTGAAGGGCGCGAGCCGATCGACCGCGCCATGCGCGAGCCCCCCGGCGACGAACACGATCGCGAGCGTACGAACGAGGGTCTCGAGCAGCGCGAGGCCGTCGGGCGAGCCCGCGCGCATCCGCAGCCAGACGACCGTCACGACCGCGTTCAGGCTGATGGCCGCCAGCGACGCCAGGGCGAGGCCGGTGACGCCGTGCAACCTTCCGCCGACGAGATAGAGCGGGAAGACCGCGAGGGCGATCGCGCTCGAGAGCCCCATCGCCCGCCACATCTCGCTCCGCGCATAGAATCCGCGCACCGCGACCTGCTGGACGACCCAGCCCGGAATCGCGGCCGCGAGGACGACGAGCAGCGCCGCGACCTCGCGCGTATTCGAGGCATCGAAGCGGCCGTGCTCGAAGACGACGCCGACGATCGGCTCCGCCAGGGCCGCGAGCGCGCCGCCGGCGAGGACGCCGAGGCCGAGGGTCGTGCGGAGCGTGCCCGTCAGGAGCGCGTCGAACCCGGCGCGATCGCTGCGCTGGAAGAGCGCCGTCAGCGCGGGCAGCAGCGCCGCACCGACCGCCTGCCCGACGACGCCGACGGGCAGCATCATGAGCTTGCGCGCGTAGGTGATCGCCGCGATCGCCCCGGGCGCC